>JAYUKQ010000104.1:0-34861 GCA_043764315.1 bacterium
TGCTAATTATACCTTTTGCCCATTGTGATTCTGGAGTCGGATCCAATTGGGTCATGATGGTTTTTTTATCTGAACTTAATCTAAGAATACCCGAGCTCCAAGCGTCTGTACTCGTCAAAATGCAGTAACTATTTATAGTATCTTCTGGTGGAATAACCTTTCCCCAAAAAAACTTATCAATGTCATCTAACTTGGTGTTAGGTAAGTTCCCTCTATTTGTCTTGGCAATTGTCCAGACTTCAACTTCTTCAAATCCAATTTCTTTGAGTGATTGAGCTTCATTCGATACGGTGATTCCAGAATTAACAACTTCACTAAAAATGACTGCTTTTTTGGTTATCAAATCCTTCAATTGGTTATCAGTAAAATAACTTTGATTATTTCCAAGTAAAAACTGTTTCATAAAATTAGTTAAATTATATGTATTTTTATTACCTTGTATGTTGAGCATTATAGTTTTTTTGGATAACTCTGGAATATATTGCAAAGCTTGTTGTAGAATTTGACCTTGCAAAAATGCTCCTCTAAGTTCAACTAATATAACATTATTAGACCAATTCAAATCATTATTTTGAAATAAGCAAATTAAGCAATCTATTGTTTGGTTAACCGTTAATTCAACCAAATCTTGTAAATCATATATTCTACTTAATGTTATAGTTTTGATTTTACGATCTTCTGTTATATTATATTTAATTAAAAATTCTTGTAGGTGGGTATTATTGAACATAAATTACTAATTATAAACATTTTTTAAATACCAATTTTCCAGATACCGTTGTGGCGAAAGGCGGGAATATTCTGGCGTTTGGCATTCATAGTTGTGGCTGGAGCTAAAAACTGATTGGACTTAATATAATCTGAAAGATTCACAATACGTAGACCTTTGAGGTGAGCTAATCTCTTGTGCAATGATTCCACAAAAGCCAAGGTGATGACGTTTTCCATAGTCTTGAGATTACTTTTTGAATAGTCTTTGAAACCTTGATAGTAATCTTTTTTGCTAGAATCTCGGATTATAATTGGCGGCAAACCAAGTTGCAATAATTGATAGTTAATCAGACTTCTTCCAATCCTACCATTACTATCGCAAAAAGGATGAATATTCTCAAAATCAAGATGAAACTTGGCAATCTTGTTCAAAAAGTAATTGCTCATATCTGACTGATAATCCCGCAGTAGATCCAAAACCAAACCTTCAACTTGCTCGGGAGCTGGCGCAACATGAGTACCAACTCTAACAAACTCACCTGCTTGTCTAATTCTACCAGCCCAGTTGTCGTTAATGTTGCTAAGTAATATAGAGTGCAAAAACAAAGCAATCTCCAAATTCAAAGCTCCTAGATTTTGCTTTTCGTTAAGGTATTGGCTTAATTTGGCTAGATTCTTGGCTTCAAAAATTTCTCGAACACTAGCAGCGCGGCTAACTTCAAGGTCAATTAAGATTTTTTCGGTTTCAGAAAGAGTCAAAGTTGAGTTCTCAATAGCATTGGAGTTATAAACAGCTTCGACAATTTCGGCTTGATTAATAATCTTCAGTAGCTCTTCCTTCCCGACCTTGAGTGCAAAGTATTCTTGAATCAAAGAATTAATTTTGAGTTGATTATTTTTGGTTAGTGACATGTATTTATAATAGTCTATTAACAGTTACAAGTCAATATTATGTTAATAAATTATATTATTAGTTATTATTAACAGTTTTGAGGACAAAGAAAAACCCTCAAAATTAATTCAGGTTAGGTTGATAACAATTGTTATTGTGGATTCTAAAGTCAATGTTTATTGTGACAGGCATGGATTTGAGAGTCTATTTTAAGAATCGAATAGTTAAAGGATATTTGAAAGGTTTATCTTTTGCAGTGCTACAAGCAGCAATAATCGGACACACAAGACAAAAAATTCCAAGAGCAACCGAAACAATTACTAGCAATATAGCCAAGAAAAAGCCAATCATAATCAACATTAAAGGAACCGAAATAATAAACAAAGCAGTTATTATCGCCCAATATATTGCCATGCTGATCTGGAAGTTAAGAGCTTCTTTGGCTTGATTTTTGAGCCAGGAATTATTAGAATCTATACAGAGATAACCAATTAGCGACGGAATGAATGAAAAAAATATTCCACCAATATGGACCAAAACTGCGTAACCACTGTCATTTTCGGTTCTTTCTTTGGCGGTTGAAGAATTGACTTTTGGAGTTTCTGGATTGGGTTGAGTAGATTGGACAACTGTAGATTCTACAATTTCAATTATAGACTTGGTATCAGACATAGTTGTCTTAGATTGGTTTAATTTTGAGAATTGGTCAACGAATTTTTTAGTCTAACAAATTTTTTAACGATGGTGGTCTTCCTATTACTTTGTGCAAAGGAGATCCTATCTTTTTTCTTCTTGTCCACAGTAAATATAAACTAAATTTCGTAAAAAAGTCATTGATTTGAATGTCAGTTTCAGGGCTAGTGGATGTTTCAACGGTTTGAATTGGATTCTGCATAGGATTTGGCAATTCCCCATCCATAAAATTACTATAAGCATTTAACAATAAGGGTGAAAATATTAGTGTATTTCGTAGTAATCTTAGTACATCAATTGGTTTTTTTCTGTCTGAATCAGAGTTATCTTGTGATTTAATTTTTCCTATAACCAATATTTACTTATCCTCATCTAAGATCCAGTTGACTAATGTTCTAACTGATTGACCTGTGGCACCATTGGTTTCTAATGAATTATTCTTGTTGTTATAAGCACTTCCAGCGATATCAAGATGAACCCAGTCGTAACACTTTGGTTCTGTAATTACTAGTTTATCATTGCGGAAACAGTTTTGATCAATGAAGTGAGACAAGAATAACCCAGCTGTAATGTGACCTGCTTGTCCGTCAGCTTTGACTGCAGTATTAACAAGATCGCTGATATTACCAACTACATTTACTCGTAATCGCTCGGGCATTGGAGTGTAGACTGTAGGCTCGTTTTCTGATTCAAATTTGGCCAGTAAAGTATTTTTTAGATATTCTGAATTAGTCATAAATGCTGTAAAGTTTTCACTTAATGCCCTAACGCAAGCACCAGTTAGAGTTGCTGCGTCAATAATATAATCTGGGTTAAGTAAAGTTGCATAGCTAAGAACATCAGCCAAAGTTAAACGACCTTCAGCATCAGTATTATAGACTTCGACAGTTTGACCTGAATAAGTTGTAAGAATGTCATCAGCTTTGTAAGCAGTTCCATCAACCATATTCTCGGCAAAAGCACTTATCCAGTGAAGTTCAACATAATCCAAACCAATTTCACTTAGAGCTTTGGTCACACCAAACATTGTAGCCGAGCCAGCCATGTCCATTTTCATATCTTTCATATGTCCGCCAGTTTTGATATCCAATCCACCACAGTCGTAAGTTAAACCTTTACCAACTAATACAATTTTTTGACGAGTTTCTTTGTTAGGTTTAATAGTTGTATGGACCATTATTGGCTTGTGAACACTTGCTTTACCAACAGCTACAATTCCACCCATTCCCATAGATTGTAATTTTTCATAATCAAATGATTGAATGCTAATTTGAGAGTTGTTTTTGAATTCAGCTTGAATCAAACCAAGCATTGTACTTGGATTAACCATTTGTGGAGTTTCATTAACAAGATCACGAGTGATTGTAATTCCTTGATTAATTGCTTCAAGATTAGCAAAACTTGTATTGGTAACTGTTGGTAAAATTGTTTGATTTTGAGGAACCATAGCCATTACTTCTGGCTTATTTGCTGTATGGTGTTCAGTAGTTTTGGAATCAGGAACAAAAATCTCAAGATCTATACTTTTGGCTTCTTTGAGGTATCGATCAAATTCATGAGAACCTTGCATTAGACCCAAAAGAAAATCCTCGAATTGCTTTGTAGTTACTGATGTTGGCGGAGTAATTTGCAGCTTTCTAAAAGTAGTTTTTTTTAGTTTGTTAGCCACCTTAGCACCAAGGTTAAAGTAATCTGGAGCGGAAAACGGATCAAGTGTTTTGGTTTTGATCGCACTGTTAATTCCAACGAATATTTGTTTTGATTCTACGAGAATTACGATTTGACCGAATTTGGCTTTGAATTTGATAGATTCTAATATGGAAGGAGCATTATCAGTAGTTGCAACCATAGCAACAGTTACAAATTCTGGATTAGATTGTGGGATAATTTTGGACATGTATTTTTATTTTTTATTTTTGGCTATTTGAATTAAACAACTAACAATGAGATTATATCACAGACTGAATTTTTTGTGAAATAAAACAAAATCATACGTTGGTTCTTTGGTTAATTAACAGAATATTATAAGTCAAAAAATAAAACCCTAATTAAAGGGATTTCTAAGACAGATTTATTACTTTTACTTTTGTAGAACAGTTATCAATGGTACAAAGATTGATTTTTTGGACTTGCAGATAGGACAAACCCAGTCTTCTGGAATATCTTCAAATCTAGTTCCTGGAGCAATTCCTCCATCTGGATCGCCGAATTTTGGATCATATATTAATGAACACTTTTTGCAAATCCACTTACCTTCTAATTCACTAAGATCTAATTCACCAGCAGCTTGTTTGCCTAGTAACTCATTCAAAATAGCTGTATATCTATCAGCATGGTGATTTTCGATACTTACCAAAAACTGAAATCTTCTAGCTGATTCTTTGAACATGTCAGCGTGTTCTTTGGATTCATCGATTTGTTCTTGAATTAATTCTTGACTATCGTTATCTTTGTCTTCTTTGGCTTGTGCTAACATTTCTGGGTACATTTGGGTGTATTCGTAAGTTTCACCTTCAACTGCCATTTCTAGACATTTGGCAACAAGAGCTTTCTTTTGATCTTCAGATAACTTAGAAGCATCTTCTACAACTAATTCTGGATGAAGCAGTGTGAAGTGTGAAGCAGCGTGAGTAGTTTCTTGAGCAGCAGTAGCTCGAAATATTTTGGCAATATCTTCATAACCAAGTTGTTTACATAGTTCTGCAAAAAAAGTGTATTTTTGGAAAGCTTGTGATTCACCAGCGAAAGCGTTGGAAAGATTAATTTGAGTTTTGGACATTAGATTAGATTAATTGATTTACAATCGTTTTTAGTTTAAGCAATAATCGCACAAAATGTCAATGGTTTTATTCATCAGCTTGATCGGCATCTCTTTCGTCAGCTTGTCTTCCTCTTTCTTCGGCATCTTCATCTTCACTATCTTGATCATTTAGGTATTCGGCATAATTAACTTCATCTTCATAAGCTTCTTCATGTTCTTCCTCAATACCTTTTGTAGTATCGTAATCATCATCATATTCTGGAATATTAGTGTAGTGCCTGTTTTGTAATATGGATGGACGCAGGAGTGCTAAAAGATCTAATCCATTATATTTGGATTCTGGTATTCCTATTCGTGAACCTATGGTTATATTTCTTTCAAATAAGCTAGACATAGATTCTATCTAAATATATATATACTTATGTCAATACTATTTTTGTTTTGTAGATAATTAGACAAAAAAATCAAGTTCCAATAGACTAAAATTATATGTTTGACCAAGAAATAATCGGTCTGGTACAAGATACTGGAATCCTCAATCAACCTGACAAGAACTACTTGCTCGAAATTCTTCCGCGATTAGATACACTAGAAAAGTTCAAACTTCGTACGTCACTTAATTCTGAACAAGCCAAAGCAATTCTAAGTTCGGTCCAATTACTCAAAGTCAAATATCCACCTGAAGTCAAAAAACCAACTGGTTTACTTGGACAAATTAGCAATTTTATTCATCCACCAAGACCGCAAAAATTGGTCGCTATGAGTATTCTTTCTCAACCAGCTGTGATTGGAACTGTTATGCCAATGCCAATTACTTCCAATCAAATTCCCGTTTTGAGTTCTGCAGATAATTTTACAGACTTACTGCAACTTAATATTATCAACCAAACTCACTTACAAATTGGCAGCACTGATCAAGAAGAACTATCACTCCAAAAGCTACTTAACAAACTAGATGAACTACTTAGCAAAATTGATGATATTAATATCAAAAGAAGTTTTTTTGCATCATATATCCAGTCACCACTTTTTGTTAGTTATCTTAATACTGGTTTGACCGCTATGAGACATCCAGAAATTGAACCCAGAGACGTTATTCTTAATACACTACACAAAGTCAACGAGAATTATCTCAACAACCGCACCTTTGAAATGGCGTCAATTGTAACCAATCACTTGAGACATTTGTGCGGGATATAATTTACAAATAGATTATATTGTGATAGTATCCAATTCTATGTTAAGATATTATTGGAAAAGTGATTAGAACGAAAATAAAATATTGTTGACATTTGTGTCTTTGTGTGTAAATTTTGGAAGTGATTTTTAATTAAATCATTTTTTTATGCCAACAATTCAAGAATCAATTACAGAGTTTTTTGAAACAGTAAAAGAATCACCAATAACTAACACTCAACAAATTTTTAGGTTGTCTATGGAATTAGCAAGGAATAGAACATTTAAAACATTAGTTGGAGGATTTTTAGTATTTAACACAGTTAGTTGCGGACCAACTACGCCTTCTCAAGCACCAAGTGGTGGCAATTGGCTAGAAGAGATTAGAGAGTCTAACAAAGACACTAATAACAATATGCGAGAGACTGACCCTGAAACAAAAGCTGCTAGGGATAAAAGAACTCGTGATAGTCATAACGCTCCAGATCAAAGGTCAAATAAAAAACCTACTTCAAAGTAGTTATCCCAAATATAAAACTAAATCAACTCAAAAATTATTGCCCTAATTAATAGGGTTATTTTTTTTACTCTTAATCAGCATATTGAGTCGTGGATTCTTGGCAAAGTAAGTTTCATGTTTGAACAAAAAAGCCCAGAACTTGTCGGTCCAGATTGGTTCCCAGATTTTGACATCTTTGTAATCACTCATTTTTTTGATATAGTTACCGCCGCTAATATAAGGTTTGGTAGCAAAAATCCCACCATCAGCGAATATTCCCATTCCCAAAACATTAGCTACCATAACCCAATCCGCCGAATCGACGTACATTTCTACAAACCAATCAAAAACTTGGCGAGGATTATACTCGTTCAAAGTGCACCAATTAGCTATAACCATTAATCTTTCAATATGGTGATTGTAAGCCAAATTTTCTACTTTGAGCAAAGCTAATTGTAGAGGAATATTGTTTTGGAATTCTTGGATTTCGTCGTCGATTTGATTAGATTCTGAATCAAGTTTAGGATGACAGATTTGTAGTTGCAAATTAGTTTTACTCAAAAACTTACTTGGATAATAAAAATACTCTGGCAAATTCTTGGTATGATTCCAAAAGTTATATTGATTAATATCTTCGTCGTATACATTGTCATATAAGCCTTTGACCCACTCTCTCCACCCTATTAGCTGTCGAATGAATCCTTCAATGTTATTTAACTCAAAATGATTATTAAAAAATTTACTGACTTCGTATAAACTATAATTATAGTTATTTTTTAGATATTTATCCAAAGTATCAAGAACTTGCTGCGGCGTAAGAAGTCCATTATTGAGATACGGCGAAATTACCGAATGAAAAACAAGCTCACTTCTATCAGTCAAAGCATCTTGATAAGTACCAAAATTGTCCAAGCAATTAGTTATAAAAAAATCCAAAGCATTTTTGGCTTGAGAGTGATTGACTCCAAAATGAGATTGGTCACTAAGAATACCTGGATTATCTGGAAAGTATTTATTAATAAGGTTACTGACTGTCTTATAATGACTTGATTCAAAAGCTTCTTGGCGAGCTGGAATATCGATAACTTTGGGTAACTTGGAGCGATTATCAGAATCAAACGACCATTGACCGCCAACAGGTTTGTCATCAGCTGTAACGAGAATCTTGAGATCTTTGCGAACGTGGATATAGAAGTTATTAAGTAACAAACCTTTAGTACTTTTGGAATCGAGATAAGATTGGAATTTTGGCTTCGTATAAAGAAACATTGGTGAATCAAGTTCAACTAATTCTAACTTAAGATTAGCACAAATCTGCTTTAACATTCTTGCAAAAAATTTGTCATTAATATTGGTAGTTTGAAGTCTCGTATAACCTTTGGACTTAACCAATTGAGTCAAAGCAGTCTCAAAATCTAATTCTTGTTCCAATTCAAAATAAATTACGTTTGTGCCTAATTGTCTTATATAATCTGCATATTCTCTCATTGTGGTGAAGATATAAGCGAGTTTGAACTTATGATATTTGAGTCTTTTGGCTTCGTATAAAGATTCTATCATAACAATATCTGATTTCGTTCCAATACATGGATTATGTTCAAAAAGCTGATCTGCTAATATTAAATTAAGTGTTGACATTTGTGTGTGTGTAAATTTTGAAAATGAGTTTAATCTCAATTTTATGTCTCTATTACCTTTTGAAGTTAACCTGATAGAAAATCCATTTATAGAACAAATAGAAGAAGAATTAGGAGTTAATGGAAGTATGGTAGATAGATTGAACGAAGAAAGACAATTGCTCGATGTCGCAATGATGGGAGCTGCAGACAAAGGTGGTAAATCTATAACGAGACCTCCAGTTGAACATAGATTGGTAGATACTGGTTTGACTAAATTAAAATCTGGAGGCGATTCAACCGAACATTCTGGACCAGTAACTAGATCAAAACCAGCAACTACCGAAGAACCTAAAAAAGAAAAACCCAAATCCTAAGGGTTATTTTTTACCTCCAAGATTCCTGACTTGTAGATTAGCAAGGTATACAAAAGCATCAAATAGCTCTTCTTGCAGATATTCCCGGGCGGGGAAAGTAAGATTGTCGTCAATAGTCATTCCGTATTTGGCTAGACCTTTGGTGGCTTGAGCAATTGCTCCTTCAATGATTGACTCCTTGGTAGATTGGCTAATAAGTTGAATCAAATCTAGCTTAAGCTGCTCAAAATTTTGGTTGAGATAATCGTAAGTTGGTTGGTTGATAAGGCTGGATTGCATACAAGTTATAAATTAAACCGTATTATAATTAATGTAAAATTGACCAAAAAAAATAACCTCTTGTGAGAGATTAAACCTTATTTTGTAATCTAATTACAAATTGGCATGTCTAACTGGAGCTGAATATCTATCATTTGATAACTTTGATTGTTGACTAATACTTACTGCAAGTCTTTGATTTAATTCACCCAAAGCTGCTGCAATTGTATCAGCTCCTAAATTTGGATTAGCTATGAGTTGACTAACTGATCGACTCCTCGCTAATGAAATTAAATTTCTCAATTGTCTTTCCAAATCAGTGCCAGTCTGTGATTCCACTGGTTTGATTGGTGTCATATTTTCACTAGTTGGTATATCAGCTTCAGTTGTGTTATTTACTCCAGCTTCAGATGCTACACCTTTCACATATTTTTGATATCTAACTGGTATTGAATAATTTTGTGGTTGTGTTAATGTCGAATATTCCATGTTTATCGTAAAATATTTTAAAAAATAAGCCTAATTAAAGACTATTACGCGTAAGTATGTCACAAAAAAAGCTTAAAGTCAAAATGGTTCAATCACTTAACTCAATTATGTTAATTAGCCATTGCAAACAAAATCAAAATATGTTACATTCCACTAATATGGAAAATTCAATTGACTTACAATCATTCAGTAAAATCTTAGAAGAAGCTAATTATCGACGTGAACTTATAACTCATGTGCAATTATTTTGGGTTGTACAACAATTCAATTTTTATAGTCTTTTTACTTTTGCGGACGAATCACCTACTTATACACAAGCAAGTTTTGGAGAGACACTAACCCAAAAAACTAAAAAAAATGGAACTAATTATTTGAGTAACAGTGAAGGGATTGAGATTATTCCAATAGATACAGACAACGAAAAAGGAATTGAAATCAAATTAAATATGCTAGGATATGAAGATAGAATCAAATTTGTCTCCCTTCAAGAACTAAGAACCAAAGTTCAAAGTTGTTTGACTAATTAAAAGTTGACTCAAAGTAACATCTACGAATTACCATTTTGGGTGTAACCAAATATCGACTGCAGATGCAAAAAATCTAAAATAGTTATTATACTGAATTAAAAAATTCGTTGACATCTGTTTGTTTGTTTGTTATGGTTATGGCTGAATTTTAAATTTTTAGTAAATATTATTAATATGAATTACACAGAGAATCATGAACAATCATTGAACACAAGTGAACAAATACAATTATTTATAAAACTATATACACAATTGGGTAATTTCAATTATGAGTATACATATACAGAAAGAAACTCATCACAACCTTGTAATTACAATCAGCAAAATAGCAATGTTGATCATGTGCACGACCATGGAACTTTGAATTTTCGTATAACCACCGAAGCAGTAAACCCCAGCAAAGCAGTAAAAATTATATCTATTAGGTTAAATAATGGCAAAGAAACAGCAAATCTTCGAATGCCAGATACACAAATAGAAATCGATGACTATCTAAACCAAAATAGTGATTCAAGCGTAGCAACTAGTGACAACGTAAATTGGGTTAATACTTTGAACAATAGAAGACAAGAACTTAAAACCTCTCCGTAATTGGAGAGATAATTTTTTGCCTTATTAACAGCATATCTTTTACTTTAAACATGATGACAAGTCGGTTGGGGTTTGTATCCCAAAATCAATGTTAAGGACTACAATTTGGCGTTCAGGATAGCATGTTGTGGGAAACTTTTAGATTCTGAAATGAATCCAGAATGACAGGTTATTATTCTATAGTCTTGAGTTTACCGTGAGTAGATTTTAGTTCGGCATAACCTTTGGCAGCCATAAGATCATCTAATTCGTTGGTAATTCGCTCGAATGCTCCAATTCCTTCTTGAGCCCAAGTAGTTCCAATCTGCACCGCATCAGCACCAGCAAGTAAGAACTCAAAAGCATCAGTTCCAGTACGGATTCCGCCAACACCTACAATCTGCACTTTGCCTTGAAGTCGTTGATAGAAGTTCCAAACGTTACCAAGTGCCAAAGGTTTGACAAAGTTGCCAGCTAATCCGCCAAGACCGTTCTTAGGTTTGATCAAAACGGTTTCGGTATCAGGATTGATCACCAGACAGTTGCCAAGCGTATTGCAGCAAGTAATATAACTAACTTCAAATTCGAGTAGTAACTTAGTAATTTCATCAAAAATCGGCAAATCAGTATAAGGTGGAAGCTTAACGCCGAGTGGAATATTACCGCCAATTGCTCTAACTTGCATCAGAGTATTGCGAACTTGCTCTGGATCGTAGCCAACCATTGGTTTGTTAGGGATATTGGGACAAGATAAATTGAGTTCAATTAAGTCAACTTTGTTTTGGGTTTGGACTTGCTTGATCATATCTAGGTTTTCAGGAAGCGACAATCCAGACAAACTGATAATTACTGGCTTATTCGTGTATTCTTTCATAGCTTGTGCCATTTGTAACGTTGAAACAATTCCTTCATTAGGCAAACCCATAGAATTGAGTGTACAACCTGGAATAAGATCAGATTTGACGATATACTTGGGATTCTCGTTGCCAGTTCGAGGTTCTAGAGTAGCTGATTTCATCATTACAGCTCCAGAATAGGAATCTGCGATTTTGTGGAGTTGAGGAAGAATCTGATTGTTAATACCGCAAGCGTTGTAGATAAAATTAGGAAAATGAATTCCAGCCAGTTGAGTTGAGAACATAGAATTAATAAAAAGTTAAAATAGCAAAAATGTAAAGAGTTATAAAAAGCAACCGCACGACCAATAGCCATCCAAGACTCCAACGTTTCATCCTAAAGTCCACCCAACCTGTCATCCTGAACTCGATTCAGAATCTAGAAACAACCAAATCGACTTGTCATCTTGAGTGAAACAAAAGATCCACCGACAGAAATAGAATTATAAAAAAACCGTTGACATTTGTGTGTGTAGTAGAATTGCAACTGAGATTTTAATTTTTACTTAATTTTTATGAAACGATTAGCACCTTTTACCGCTTTACCATTTTTTCTTGCTAGCTGCGGTCAACCAGACATAGAGAAAAAACCGCCAATAACACTCAAATCAACTGCACCAGCAATTACTAGAATAGATTCAACCAAAGCTGTACAGCAAATAAGAATTGAAGGTCAAAAGTGTATCGCCGACTCTTCAGAAAAACCTTATAAATTAATCTGTGATCTTGTTGCTCAGCAGGATATAATAGCAAAATCTTTTGCAGCTGAAAGAAGAAGTGCAGGTAATAATGATCAAAATCACCTAAAATTAATATCAGAAGCACAAAAAAATGAAGAAAAATTATTAGCAGAGTTAGAAAAAGAAATAGCAGGTTTATCAGCTCAAGAGGTTATTGATTTTATTGATACTCTTAAAAACATAGATAGAAAGTATAGATTACAAACGATTTTAACATCTTTATCAAAAAGAGTAGCTGAATTAAATCTTGAACTTACACCAGCTCAAAAACAGATTATATCTGCAAAAAATATAGGATAATACAACTTAGATTTCATCAAACGAATCATAAAGTATATAAAAACTCTCATAATTGGAGGGTTATTTTTTTGTTTTATTTTAGCTTTACAAACTATCGACGAACTTATCAAAGAGCCAATTGGTATCTTGTGGACCAGCGGCAGCTTCAGGATGGAATTGAACCGAAAAAATTGGTTTTGTCTTGTGGATAATTCCTTCAACCGAGTCGTCGTTTAGATTCTGAAAAAATACCGAATAATCATTAGGCAAACTAGAAGCTTGGACAGCGTAACCGTGATTTTGGGAAGTTAGGTAGGCTTTTTGAGTCAACTCATCTTGGACAGGTTGATTAGCTCCACGATTACCGAATTTCATTTTGTAGACTTCACAGCCAATAGCTAAAGATAGAAGTTGGTGACCTAGACAGATTCCCATAATTGGTAGATTGGTAGATAGTAGATTCTTCACCGTGTCGATAATATAATCGTAATCTCTTGGATCACCAGGACCATTAGATAGCAGAACTCCGTCAGGTTCATGTTTTAGAATCTCCTCAATTGTAGAATTAGCTGGAAGAACAATTAGTTCAACGCGTTTGGATAATTCTCTGACAATGTTAGCTTTGACTCCACAATCTAGTAAAACAACTTTTTTGCCAACTTTTTTGGAATTACTATTAACTTCGTATAAAGAGTAATCAATTGGAGTTTGATTCACACGACTAGGCCAATCCAAAAAACCTATATCTTCAGGATTATCAACTTTCGCTCGAAGCTCCTCAAAACTTAATTCTTGAAGCTCATTAATCTTAGATTCAGTATCAACAACTAGAACCGAAAATTGATTACCTTCATCTCGTAGAATCTGTACTAACTGACGAGTATCAATTCCTGCAATTCCACCTCTTTGATTAGTTATCAAAAAATCTTCCAAGCTGCAATTCTTATCTGCATGAAAACTAAAATCTGACAAATTAGCCATTATCACACCATCAGCAAACATCGCAGGTGATTCAAACCACTTATAACTAACTCCAATATTACCAATTAATGGTGAAGCAAAACATAATATCTGCCCAGCATAACTCGGATCAGTTAGTGATTGGGTGTAACCTGTCATAGAAGTTGTAAACACACATTCCCCATAGCGGCAACTAACTTGCCCTACACCACAGCCTACAAAAGTATGACCATTCTTTAGTTTCAAAAGAGCTTTGATAGATTCAGTAGACATAAATATTATATATTAGACAAATAAAAAACCCTTATAAAAAGGGATTAAAAAGATATTATTGGTTTTTGAGATAAATTTGCCAAAATCAACCAAAAGCTTTGATCAAAAATATTAGCTACAACTTGACTACCAGACAAATACAAAAACATCTTAGTTAGATTCACACTATTTTGAGTCATTGTCAATTATTGCAAGGCTTGTTAAACCAAAGCTAAACCAAAGCTGAAGTTCTCATACTTTGAGTAGAATGAATCATATTGGTGGCAACTGACTTAATTCTACAACTATCCATTAATTCTTTGGCTTCGTTAGGACTCATGGCTTGAAAATCTTTAGGAATTGAATTGTAACCTTGTTGAAATAAATCTGATTCTAAAATTAGCTTAACGTCTATATCTTCACATTTATCAATCAAAAAATCTAAAGCAGGTCTCTTGTTCATAAAAATGTCGCAACGTGTCGCAAGCTCAACGCAACCAGGTTTGTTACTCCACAAAGATAAAAAATAAGCTTTTTGTGTAGGCGTAAATTCTTATAATCCAAAGCTGACAATATCGGTCTATCACAACCCATCTTAGTCAAATCTGACATCGTAAACACAAATCCACTAGTTCCATTGTCTCTCTTGGCAACTACAATTATATAATAAAATCCAGCCTCTGTCGCTTTACATTCTAATTCTAATACTTGCTTAGATTCCAAAATAACTTCATCAGGGAATTTTTCACTCCTTAATTCTTTTTTTTTGTTTGAAGCAATGTATTGAAAGTGTGAGTCACTACCACTTGAACCAAAAATACAACCCCTACCTCCAGGCAAATTAGTTTCGTCAAGAATGTGCAAAGCTCTGTCGTAATGATCAAGTTGTAATTGATAGTTTGTTTCCAAGTCTGGTTTTTGGGAAACACTAGTATCAACTAACATTGTAGTTTGAAATTTCACATCTTCTGGACCAAAAAATTGACTATTGGTTAAAAATAAACTGTCGCCACTGTTACGTATATCTTTGGGAGCTATGAATTGAACTTGGTCATTTGATTCTTGTGGATACTTTAATTCAATCTCACCATCAACACCAACAATTGGTTTGTAATGATCAGCTAATCGTTCTAAACTTTCTAGGGTAATCTCACCGTAAGGAAAATTCCACAACAATTCACCTTTAGTTTTTGGTAAGACAGTATTGGGACTTGAATTACCACCAAGTGGTTTTAATAAGCTTTTTCTCTCTTTAACAAAAGAGTCTGGGTTTTTTAGATTATCAAGGAGAGTTGTTACATATCGCTCGAATCCTAACCATTTTTTGGGGTCTAGTTCTACAGCTATCAAATCTTTTGATCCTTCAATGCTCGGTGAGTAATCCTCTTTTGTGACGGTCATATATAATTCTGGGTTTTTGGGTTTCAAAAGTTTCTTTAGGTTAAGTGATTGCAGCTTTTTTTAGTTAAAAAACTATTTGCTACAAAACACACTTTTTTTAGAATGAACAAAAAAACCTATTATTATCAAAGGATTCTGGGTTAATAACTGTAAGGTAGGTCAATTGGTAATTTTTATAGCTTTGAGTTTTGTAGCATTATTTGAACATATTAACATAATTCTGACAGTTACAGCGAACTTGATCTATCCAATCTTGACCTTCAGCGAGCTTGGGAAAAGTTATACCACGACTAATTGGCACAATGACACCAAGACCGTCATGACTCATTAGTTTTTTGAGATCATTTACACTTCCACCTTGTGCACCAATTCCTGGAGCCAAAAAAATACTATTAGGCATAATGTTTCTCAAGTGCAAAGCCTCTTCAACTTTGGTAGCTCCAACAACAGCTCCAAGATTAGAATAACCTAATTGACCAATAGATTTGAGACCTTCTTGATTGATGAATTCTGCCAAAGCTTCAGACACAGTCTTGTCACCGATCATGGCATTTTGAATAAAGCCAGAACCAGCATTAGAGGTTTTAACCAGTACAAAAACACCTTTGCCAGCGTGACTAGCTTTCACAAAATGTTCCATTGTATCGAGACCCAAAAATGGATTAACAGTTACCGCATCAGAATCCAAAAAAGACGTAAACTGAAAATTCTGAAAAGTATTCTCGCTATTAAGATAGGCTTTGGTGTAAGCTTCGCTGGTAGAACCAATATCTCCACGTTTGGCATCCATAATCACAACCAAGCCTAAGCCCTTGGCATACTGCACCGATTTGGCAAGAACTCTGACTCCCCACGAACCGAACTGCTCGAAGTAAGCTGATTGGAATTTGACTCCACACACAAGGTCAGCCGTTGCATCTAAAACAGGTTTGACAAAGTCCCATAACTTGCCATTAATCTCATATTTTTCCAAGTATCTAGGTCGCATTTTTTCGGGCAAAAGATCAAAATTGGGATCAATTCCAACTACAATTGGAGATTTTTTTTGAATCTGACCATTAATTAAGTCAGCAAAATTAGGATAATTCATAGCAATTGGTAAATAAAAAATATAAACTGTCATTCTGGTTTTAAATCTAAACCAAATCTTTCTCCTCAAAAAAATTGTCAGTTCCATAGTAAGTATGCCAATTAGAATTGTAAAAAGCAAACATTCTAGCTAACAAAGCTTGATCTAATTCTTGAAGACCAAAACTAGCAACCAAATCCAGAATTTCTTTTTTGACCAAGATTGTATCACTATTAGAAGTGGTCATTTTTTCAAATTCCACAAGGTAACCATACCCAGCATTTTTGTCGATGCAAACTGTTATATCCGAATTAGGATTACAAAATTCTTGTCGTTCTCGACTCCATTTGGCTTGATACTCAAAACCTTTGTTGATCAAAAGATTATCTAATTGCTCCAAACTCAAACTTACTTCTTCTTCAAATTCCATACGAATAATTCCATTTTGACTGGTTGTATTATCTACAGCAGCTTTGATGACTAACAAGATTTGATGATTCTTTTGTCTTGTTCTAAGGCTAAAATTAGCTGACTGTGCAAGAATATTAAGTAACTTATTATAAGCTTCAGAGGATACAAAAATGCTGGGATAAATAGAATTCAAAGCCAAAAAATTATCACCTACAAAATAGTGATTCAACTGGTTATTATTATTAATTAGAGACCAACCTCGGTTTTGTAGTTGGATTTGGAACTTTTGAGCTGAAGTATAATTCTTGAGCCAGACTTTGATTTCAACTTCAATTGGATTAAACACATATATAATCAAACTATACTCCACTTTTATTGTCAATCATGAATTTAAAAAGCCTTCTAATCTTAGAATCATACAAACAGCAACCCTACACTTTCAACTTGAAAAAAGTCAAAAACTCAAAAATCCCACAATCGCACTGTCATCTTGAGTAAAATAAAAAATTCCCGCTTGAGAGGGATAATATGAAATGTTGGAGTGTATTTTTTAGATCCTGAATTAAGTTTGGGATGACATCTTTGGGCTTCTTAATATAAAATGTGATTCAATAACCTGCAACTAAAATTCAACTTTAACGTTTTGGCGTTCTTCTGTTGGATTCTCAAGTTCAAAGAATTTGGCGGGAGTTGCGCCAGCGAGACCTTTGAATAACATTGTTGGAAACTGATCTTGCTTAGCGTTGTAATCAGACACAACTTGATTGTAGAACCGACGAGATGCCAAAATTCTATCTTCGGTATTGGTTAATTCTTCCTGTAATTGCAAGTAATTCTGATTAGTCTTGAGGTCAGGATAACTTTCGGCAAGGGCAAAAACTTGTTTGAGGGAAGCAGTCAAAGCAGTTTCAGCTTGAGCTCTGTCTTCACCGAGACCTTGAATACTAATAGCTTGATTACGAGCTTGAATAACTTTTTCGAGAGTTTCAGATTCGAATTTGGCAGCTCCTTTGATCGTGTTAATCAAGTTCGGAATAAGATCATAACGTCTTTTGAGTTGAACGTCGATATCACTGGCAGCTTCTTGAACTTTGGTTTTGAGTCCGATAAGTGTATTGTAAGAAGCAATTGCAACAAAAGCTAATATTACTAGAATTGCAATGATAATTAGTGTTTGAGTCATAATATGTTATTTGTGTTACTAACCAAAATGGTAGTGTATCTGTAGAGTTGGTGGATTTTGGAATTTAGTCAATTTGAAAGTTGAAAAATTAACACTTAATCAAGCACTACTGTCATTCTAAACTCGATTAAGAATCTATACTCCAACAACTGACCATTCCTCTGGGCAAAGCCAAAATCTCAAAAATCCCCTGACGCATTGAATAAAACATTGAATTATAAAAAAAGTCGTTGACATTTGTGTGTGTGTGTGTAAAGTTTGAAATGTATTTTAATTTTAATACATTTTTTTATACCACCACCAGAAGGATTACCTATTTTACCAAGCGACGAAACATTCGAAGTTGATAGACCGCAAGATATAATTACTCAATCAAATTAAACGGACGATGAAGCATTTCATAGGTATCAAGATTCAGGTTCAGAAACAGGGTTTACTGATTCGACTGGTCATCACTATCCCTCTGATAGTGAATTAGACGCAGATGAAAGTGAAATTGATGATTAAATTAAAATAAACCCTAATTGCAGGGTTATTTGTTTGTCTAAAACTATTCCAGAGTAGATATTTCGCTTTGCACAAAATGATGCATTGTGTTACTTACTCTCTCACCTGCAGGAAAGGGCTGGGGTTAGGTGGTCAAAATAGTTGAGTATTGAATACCAATTTACTTTTTCCAGTTGGCTTCGCAGGTGGTTCCAGATTGTAGTGCGTCGATAATTCTCAAAACTTCGTCGGTAGATCGACCAATTGCCATATCCGAAATACAAAACCATTTTAGTTTGCCTTCTGGATCGATTATGAAAGTTCCACGCAGTGCCATCGCTGAATCATCCATAAACACATTATAATCTAGTGAAGTTGCATGATGAGAATCTGACAACATTACATAGTCAATCCCTCCAAGTTGTTTTGCCCAAGCTTGATGACTGTAGACAGAATCAGTAGAGCAACTAAAGACTTCGACGTTCTTTTCTTTGAATAAGTTCAAATTAGCTTGAAAAGCTTCTACTTCGGAGCCGCAGATACCTGTAAAATCAGCTGGATAAAAGAACAAAACTATCCATTTGCCCAAGTAATCAGAAGACTTAAAAACTTGATTAGTTGTACCTTGAAAATATCCTGACAATTCGAATTCTGGAGCTTTGTGGTTGATTTTGAGGTTGTTGAACATATCCTAAGTAATACAAACAAAGTCAGAGGTGTCAATTTTTTGAGTTAACCAGTTGATGCAAAGATTCCAAAGTCAAATCAGTTTTTAAGTTTAGTAACTCCTGCAAATCTTGAGATTTAGTTACTTTGGAGTGGAAAGTTTTGAAGTCGGTCAAGTATTGAATATTACCTATACTACTAAGATAATTCTCAATATCATCTTCCAAAAAACTAGAATCAAATTGTAATTTTTCGTCTGCAAAACTCAAAGTATTATCGTAAGTCTGATAATTATTAACTGTATCTACAACAGTTAAACCAAATTCTTCACTTTCCATCGTTTCACCCAAACCACAATTCCACTTGACACAACTGACACAACTAATAAAAGGTAAATTATTCCAAATAAGAACTTTGTAACCCATTGTCATTAATTGCTTGGCAAGACTATAAGCAGATTGAATCATAATGTTAGCTTGATTAAAAGTATCAACTAATTGAATCGTATTAAAAGGCAAATTACCTTGAAACTTAGTGTTAATCACAATTGTAATATCAATAGAAGCGGATTGTAAAAATGATTGAAAGACTCTCTTGGGCGGATTATGAATTCTATTACAACTACCAATTAGGATCGGATACAATAGATCAAGAGTTGAAATGCTAGTTACAAAAGGTTTTTGAAGGTGGCGACTTAGAGAAAGATTAGAATAATCTATACTTGTGTGAAAAAATTGATCAATCGAGTTAATTTGAGTCAAATTAGAGTCAAAATTACATTTACCAGCAGCGATTCCTCGTACTTGACCACTTTGATTTGATAACAACCAAAATTTGAGGTGATCATGAATCTGACAATAACCAATTTTTTGATTAGCAACAATTCTTTCTCCGTTTTGGACAACAGGAATAAAATCCCACGAGTTAGCCTCAACTACTTCTCTACTTTGCGGTGATATAACTTTGCCCAAAAGATTAATCGCCTGACCAAAATAACTTGGCTGAAGGTGAGTAATATCTTCTACAGTGTAGAATTTGACTTCATCTTTGAGTCTAAGTTCAGATTCAGATTCCAAACACTCCAACCAGATAACATTAGATTCTACAGATATGACCTTAGTTAATTTGTGTTTAGAACCAACGAAAGCTAACGAATCAAGTCTAATACTTAGATCATGTCCAGAACCAAAAAACTTAACCTGAACTAACTTAGGATATATTTGATTAACAAGCCACATATTATCTAAAACAATTCTTTTTTGAGTTAATTGTCAATTAAATTATTTGATAAACTTATCCAAAAAAATACGACCAATCGTCATCTTGAGTGAAGCCAAAAGCTCAAACATCCCCCGCCATTAAACTAAAACTTGCCAAAAAACCTCACCTCTTACAAGCTTAGCCAATGCAAGAAATTCCAAAAACCGATACTATTCTCAAAAACTTAAATCAAAATCAAAGTCAAGCTGTACAATCCATAACTGGTTCAACACTAGTTATAGCAGGTGCTGGTTCAGGCAAAACAGCTGTACTGGCCCGTCGTGTGGCTTATCTCGTGGCTCAAGGTGAAATTCCTGGAAGGATACTTTGTCTTACTTTTACCAATAAGGCAGCGGGTGAAATGAATCATCGTGTGGCAACTCTACTAGATGCAGCGGGTTATAATTTGCCCAATATTCCTGTATGGCAAACGGATTACGAGAACCGTCCACTAATTTGCACATTTCACTCGCTAGGTGTTCGATTACTAAGAGAGTTTGGTGAACAATGTGGCTTAAAAAAAGAATTTAATATCTTAGATACCGATGAACAAAAAAAAATTGTCAAACAAGTTCAAGCTGAACTAAATATTGATCCCAAAAAAATGAACCCGTCTCAGGCTCTTTACTTCATATCGCAGTGCAAGCAAGAAATGTTAATTGCCAAAAATAGTCGCCAAATCAAAAAAGAATTCATGCCAGTTTTTCATCAGATTTATGCCAAATATGAACAGGTTTTGAACCGAAATCAAACTGTAGATTTTGATGATTTGATTCTTTTACCGTATTTACTACTACGAGAAAACAAACCAATTCTAAATGTGTTGCAAGAGCGTTGGTGGCATGTTCTAGTCGACGAGTTCCAAGATACTAATCAATCTCAATTCGAACTAATCAAAATGCTATGTCCACCAGAGTTATTATAGTCCAAAACTATAGTCCAAAACTATAGTCCAAATTCTCCCTCGATCGTGAAGAAGTGATAGTCGCAGACTGACGAAGTAGTTTTTAAGTTATAGTAAACACTTAATCCAGACAGACAGATAATTTTAAAAAACTCACCGACCAACTCACCGACCTTTGTGTTTTTCGATTTTTTTGGCAATTTTGACTTCTTGTTTATATTGATTTTGCTCTCGTTGTTCTTTGAATTCTCGCTCTTTACGTTGTTGTTTGTTTTCATTTTTTTGTTTTTGGAGAAGGTTTTTGGCTTGACCGTGAATATTACTCAATTGAACTTCTATGATGTGAGTTTTTTCAAATTTTTGCTTTTTTTCTACGACAACTTCCTTGGTTATTTTGGCTTGTTCAGTAGGAATTGTGAACTGTAGCTTGGCTCTGTCCAGTGATCGAAGGAATTTTTCTACTCTATAGCCATCTGGTTCACCAACACTAATCGTAGCTTTGGCAACGCTGTAACCATCAATATCTCGCCGCTCAAAAAGTGCCATCCAATATTTGCCGTCCCACATTACTGTCACTGTCATGGATATTTGGTTGGAGGTATATTGCATAGTAAAAAATATTAAAACTCAACTCAAGTTGTTTGTACATCAATATTGATTTTTTTGAGAGGCAAATTGTTAATATCAAACCTAAAAATTATTTAAATTTGGCTGGATTTAAAATTAATGTGTTGGTTGTAGTTGGTTTGCTTATCTGTTAAGGGTAGAATAACTATTAAGTTTAAGTCAATACAATTCACAGTTAATTATCACAGTGTAATTTTTATACAGATTTATTTATTGCAGTTTTTTTGGCTTTAATTACTTTTTTGCGAGAGCCGTGTTTCACAAAAGTAGCTTTGGCAGTTTCTTTGCTTGATGTTTTTCGAATTGCAAATGTCTTGACTTTGTTGAGTTTGCATGTAGTTTTGAAATCTACAATTGGCTGTGGATATTTTCCGTTTGTCAACTCATACAAATTGGTTTTGTTATAATTCAAAATATCTGCGTTGTCCAAATTTACTAATTCGGTAATCCAAATTTTGACAAAAATACAATCTGAATCTTGATCAACAAGCTGTTTAGACGGTGAATAGACTCGAATTGTGTTAATTCCTGTCACACCTGATTGCATCTGAATCTGACTCCAATGGATACCAGGCTCGTAATCCAAAAAAACTGTAGCCAAATATCGTCCAACCTCTCGCCAGTTGAGATCTAGTCCAAAAACTGCATAACTAATAAGCATAGCACGCATTCTAAAATTAATAAATCCTGTAGAATTAAGACATCTAATACAAGCGTCAATAAGTGGTTCACCAGTGCAACCCAGTCTAAAAGCTTCAAACAAAGCTGGGTCGTGAGTATAACTTATATTATCAAAATCTGGGTTGATAGCAACATCTGGCATATTAGCCGAAGTCTCAATTCGCTGCACAAAATGTTCTCGCCAAAATAACCTTTGCATAGATCCAAGAATTCCAGCACGGATTTTTTTGTCCTCTGTTAATTTGATTTGAGTCCAATAATTCTGATACACTAATCTTACAGAAACTGAACCAAAAGCCAAAAATTGAGATAACCTTGAACCACTAACAATTGCACTATTGGGGCTACTAATACCTCCACGATAACCACTTGCTCTATCAGTTGTAAAATCCTGCAAAGTTGACAAAGCATTTTTTTCCGAAGTTGGTTTCAAATCACGATCTAAACCAATCTGTTTTTGGAGATCAGCGAATTGGCTGGCAATTTTGGAATTATTATGGCTCACACTGTCCCAAAAATTGGAATTAACTTTGTACTGCAAATAACTTGCAAAAAGTGGTATTGGAATTACGGCTTGATTCAAGTATTGTTTTACCATGGCATCTCTCGTATCTCGGCTTTTGAGATTACGCACAATTCCACTAGGCTGAATTTGAATCCACTTGATATTATGTTTTTGGCAGAATAACTCCACCTCTTTATCTCGCTCAAAAGTTCCATTTGTTCCGTGTTCTTGGTGACTTATCAGATAAGTTATTCGTTTCAATCTCCAAATACTCTCCAAATAACTAATAATTGATTCGTAGAATAATCCAGCCGTAATTCCATAATGATTATAATTAAGATATAAAGGTATAATTGCAGCAACTGCCCCAAATTGCCAAAACTTACCAAATTCATAACTTGTTAGAGGACTCTGGACAAGATCGGATTCAATTCCCATTACGGGCAGAAATTCCAAATTCTCAAGACGACACAACTCCAAAGCCTTATCCAAAGCAGAATTATCTAGTATTCTAAAGTCTTTTTTGTACCAGTATATTAACATAAAAGAAATAATTTGCTTCGTAGGGGCGACCACCGTGTCACCATTAAAATTGTCGTTGGATTCTCATTTCAAAACCATCATATTGACATTAACTGTGTGTATAATATCATCATTTTTTAACACCAATAAGTTAGCATTTTCCAAAGCCCAAAGCAATTTAATTTAGTGTGCATGACTGTGTCCATCTTCCATCGTTTTCTCTTTCATAGTAGTATGATTTTGCTTATACTTTTGCACCAACCATTTGTTCAAAATAACGTTATCCGCTTCTTGATCTTTGATTACTTTCCTTGAGAATTCCAAAATTTGTGGTTTATATTGTGACTTACTATCAACTAGAATTTTGTTGGCAATATCAATAATTCCACTGTGGTGACCAAGCATTCCTTGTACATATTCTTTATCAGCTGATACACCAGTTTTGGTTACTTTCATCATTTTGGTATACGATCCATTATCAATATATTCCTTACCAAACCATTGTTTGTAATAACCTTTGAGTATGGTAATCTCTTCACTTTGAGTCCTAATTACATTATTCAAAAAAAGTTTTAGCTCATTGTCTTGAGTAGTTGCAAGAAGTGCTTGTGAACCATCGACTGCATCTTGATGATGCGGAATCACATATTCAATAAAACTTTTATCATCTACAACTGTGTTATTTTTGGACATGGAACCGTGATCCATTTGTGCCATTAAATCAGTATTTTTGGACATTGTATTAGAGATTGTCTTCGGTGTTGGACAAGTCGCTATGGTAGTTTCTACATGGTCTCCACTTGCTAATACTTTGAGGTTAACAAGATCAAAGTCAACTTTAATTTGGCAATTGTTAATATTGGATTGAGCCACAAGAAAATTAGCGTAACTATTAAGTCCAGCAAAAAACGGCAAAGCTAAAAGTGTTATAATTCCACCGATAATAGCTATATTCTTAGAAAAATTAAAATTATTTTTGAAGACAAAAGCAAAAAAAGAAACGACTAATCCAAGAGGAATTAATATAGATGAGTAAGAAGGAAAATCTGTAAAATGTTGTGTACCTCCAGAAATCATACCAATTCCAAGCGATAACAAAAGTGAGAACACAAAAAATTGGAATCTATTATTGGATTTGGAAGTATCTTTGTTGACGATATATTCCTGCACAAAAGAGCCTGCAATAAATAGAGCAACTCCAATTATGCCTATTACTAGGTATTTTGGGATATCTTTGATATTACCTGAATGGACAATTGCTCCAGATATGAATCCAGTTCCTAAAAAAAGTATCAAGTATGAAAAATATGCTAAAAGAAGATCTTTGGTAGTTTTGGTTGTTAACATAGTGATTAATTAAGTTTATTTTGAATAAGTTATTGTAACTTGTTCATCTTATTAGATTTATGCAATTGATCAACACAGTCAACAGTTAATTTTATCAAATATGTTTGAAATACATTTGCTGGTAACTCCAGTGGCTCAAATTGGCTAGATTCGTGTTATTTTTAATACTTAAGTCAGCTAACTTTTGACACTAAAAACATTTTAGCCTAAAATTACCTTGAAAGGATTTACAAAATAACAGGTATTTTATCATCTAATTTTAAATATGTTCTGTAACAAATCTATGTTTCCATTCCAAAAAAAACAAAATCCAACCAAAAGAATTTTTGCAGCTTCAGTTATTTCAGCAGCCATTGCAGGATTCGCAGGATTCTTATCACACAAAGATAATCGAGACAAAACTGTAGATAAAATTAATAAAATTGGAGATAATCTCAAAGATTTTGGTCAAGATGCTGCACAAACAGCTCAAAAAACCTACAAAGATGTGTCTGACAAAGTTGTTGACATGGCAGATCAAACTTTTAATCGTCATCCAGATGTTACAGTTGTTAACGCTGTGGATAAGTCTATAGACAAAACTGCTGACAAAGCAAAAGAAGTTGTGGAAGATATTCAAAACAAAGTTACAAAATAGATACGCTTTTATATCCTACCAAAAATTAATTCTCTAATAATTCCTTAACAGGGAGTTTTTTTTAGGAGGTTTTTGACTATCGGCGACAAAGGTTATCGTTGATAGTTTTTAAAAAGCATTATTAAAAAATTATTTTCAAATTAAAAACTAAAAAAAACCTCACTAATGAGGAATTGACTAATTCAGAACAGTTTAATAAGTTTGCACAACATAATCAGAATATTCAACAACTGCATAAAGTTGAGTGAAATTAATTGCCCAATAGTTACCACTTTTAACCAAAATTCTATCTGAAACTAATTTGTTAATCATATCTTGACCGCCAAGACTAGGCAAATTATACTTGGACTGATAAGAAGTCATAAGCCTAACCATTTCAGAATCTCTTTGTTGAGAATTAGCACACTTGCCATTAGGAGTTGATAATATGTAGATATTATTCATGTTACCACAAACGTAATTTAAGTATCTAGTTCCATTATATTTGGAAGTCTTGCTATATGTTGAATTAGAGTTATTTTGTTTAGGTGAGTTATTTTGATTTGTGTACCTAGGAATGTTGACCATTACTGAACCTAACTTGGTGGAAGTAGTGCATGTAGCGCTACAAAAATGTACAGTATATTCACCAGCAGCAAACTTGTCTGCACTCATGTTAAATGTGAAGCTTTTACTCTCATAGACACAATTATCTGAATTAAGACTACTAGCTATACCAGATTCAGTCATCGCAGCATAAACTGGATTACCACCGACTTTTGGTTGAGCATAAACCCAAACTTTTTGGTATGGCAAGTTATTGGAATTAGCTACAATTTCTAATTTAAAATTACGACCATCCACAGTACTCACAGCGCCTCCTTTTTGATTGTTAGGTTCTCTACAATAAGTAGTTGTATTACCATAATTGTAATTAGTGTTGTTACCACTATTATAGTAATCTGAATTTCCTGAATTCTGTTGGTTACACATGTACTGACCATATCTCATACACAATTCTTGATAAGGTGTGTAATTCGTATTGGTACTAAAATATTGAAACCTATTATTAGTGTAACCTGTGTTGGAATATCTAATTCGGCTGCTATCTTCTCTACTCAAAGACAAAGCTTGAGAGTTGACTAAGCCACCTAATAAAACTGCTACTATTAGTAAAAAAGCTGTTAATGTTGATAGTAATTTGGTAAGCATAAAAACAAATTTTTAGTTTAAAATCATTTTAATCGAGAGCAAGTTTGATAGAATTGTCAATACATTGACCCACTAAAAATACTCTTACCTCTGTATTGGTAGCAAAAATTATTACTTTTAACTAAATTGATTAAAGTTAGTATAACTTTTGGTTTTTAGTTCATTTTTTTGATTTCACCTGAACCGCTGACTTTGATATTATTTGGTAATGGGTTACCTTTATACAGAATACTACCCGAACCAAATGTATTAGCTTCTAAGCTTTGAATTACCCAGAGTTTGACATCGCCCGAGCCAGAAATACTAACTTTGGCATTTTGAGCTTCTAGATTAGTAGCTTCTACCGAACCTGAACCAAACACCGTTGACACAAAATTAGTGGCTTTACCTTCAAGTTTGACATCGCCCGAGCCAGAAGTGTTGGACTCAAGATTGTTAGCTTCAACTGCAAGGTTCACATCGCCAGAACCAAGGCAATTAATAATAAGTTTCTCGGAAACAATTGGATTTTGTGAAACTACTTTGCCAGAGCCAGTGAGTTTGATGCGTGTCAAAGTCTCAAATGGAACAGTAACTAGCGTGCGGTTATTATTACCAAATTGCACATTGAAGCCAAAGTTTTTCCATTGATCGGAATAGATTTGGAGGACGTTATTTTGAGATTCTACTTTGATATATGGCAATATATTACTTGGAGCTGTGATAGTAATTATACCCTCTTTACCAGCTACCAGATCTACATCCATCGAGCCTACAATATTAATTTCATCGTAACTTACAACATTGATTGTTTTAGTAATTTGGTTGGTATTACCATAAGAATTAGTATTATACCTAAACTGCCAAAAGCTAAACAATACGAATATCAATTAAAAAAATATTACTACAATCACTGTAAGAAGTAAGTAATAGTGTGGTTTGAATTTCATAAGCTAAATTGATTAATTGTTTCAAAATATTTTGGTTGTATTTAGTTTTTGGGATTATTGGCTATAATAAAAAATGCTATTGCCGCTCCAAGCCATACAATACCTTGGGCAATACTACCCTCAACAAAAGTAAACCAAAAAGCAAGTGCTAAAAAAATTATGGATATAACTATCCAAGTTAAGCGATTGTTAATTGAGTTTGGGAATTTGGGAGTTTGGAAAGAGATTTTTTTCATAAAAATAAAGGTTTAAGGTTTTGACTTGGTATAAAAAGCTAAAGCAACAATACAAATCCCTAGCACGATCCAAACAGGTTGGAAGCTAACGAAATACACTAAAGTAAATACTATGCCAGGAACTAAAAATCCTAAGTTTGGTTTTGGTTGATTATTAAACAAGTTTTTCATAAGAATAAGTTAAATTTTTGCTCTAAATAGAAGAGATAAACTCATCAAGGCAATTCCTAATAATAGCCACATTGTAGGTTTTGTAACCTTACTAGGAAGTAAAAATTCCACATTTACGTTTGGTCTAAAGTTGACTGTTGGTTTGAAATTAAAAATGCGAATCATAGATTATAAATTTTTGGATTTGGAAAGTTTGAGTCATAATAATACTTTAAGATTTGAGTTTGATAATTCCAGACAAAGCTATAAAAGTGCAGCCTAGTATTAGCCAAACAACTTGCTTGTCAACAAAGTATACAACAAAAAAGACTATTCCTGGAACCAAAAATCCCATATTAAAGTTGGAGTTAAAGAAGTTTTTCATAAGGTTGAGTTTGATTTGAGATATTCTTGAATTTGTTTATACGCCAAAGGTTGAGCTTCCTGAGTGATCTCAAGACTTCTATTGGCAGTAATTCCATAGTTCCACGTAGAATCATTTTTAAGATCTATTTCTGATAACGTAATTTTTATCATATTTGCAAAAATGGAAAACCTGATGATACTTGATATTAATATCAATTCTTGGTGGGTTGGGCGTTGGAGTGTGATAAACATAAAATTAGGATTAAGGATTTAAAATATTTAAGGTGTCTGATTCTACAATTTTAGCTTCTTTGGGTTCAAAAGACTTGTTGATAAATCGTAAAATATTTCTTATTATATAACCAAAAGCTGCCACATTAACCAAAAAAGCTAACAGACTTATTATCCACAAAATTGGAATTACATTAGATAACATTGAGTTAACCAAAAGCACAAACCAGATTGCAAAACTAGTAATTACCATTGGAATTTGGAGTTTGAAACTACTTATAATTAATTTTGCCAAGTAAAAAGGTAAAAATGCTGTGCTTAGGAATAAGATTGAATAGATCAACATCCACAAGCTTCCAGTAAGTGTAAAGCCGAGTATTAGCACTGAAAGTACAAAAACTAATGAAGACAAAACTAAAAATGCAAAACCAATTAACATATCGTACCAAAACTTGGAATTCCACTTGATGTCTTGGAATCTACCGAGAGCTTTTTTGTTGTGCAAAAAGAGTAGTAACAGAATCAAGCCGTACAAAACACCTAGCTGACCTGGCCAAAAAACGTCCCAAATACCTTTATTATAATTTTTTTCTTCATCTTTTAGTCGGGGATTCTCCACCGCATTAAGTGTTCCAACTACCATACCACGCAAGCTATCACCTTGGTAAGTTCCATATCTGACATTGGCGTTACCCAAAAACTGAGAATTAGTTATATTCAATGTTCCACCAGCAAAATAAATATCACCTTTGACTTGAACGTTACTAAGATTAAGCGTGCCTGCAGCAACTACCAGATCCTCTCCAATTACAGTATTTTTGAGGGTAATATTACCACCTGCAACTCGAACCGACGCTCCGATAATTGGGGATTGAACATTTAGATTACCAGCAGAAGCGATCAAATTCCTCTCTACATCACCTGTAATTACAACGTTAGACCCACCAGCAATAAGATCTTTGCTAGTTTTGCTGACAACTTGTACTTGATTACCTGCCACGCTTAGATTGGTTTTGGGCTCAGATACGTTGACATTACCACTGTCATCTGGTGTAACAAACTCAAGAGCGGTCACGTTCAAACGAGTAGTTGAAAATATCAAAGTTACAAAAACAATGAGAAAAACTGCTACGAATGTGGATATTTTTTGTAAAGACATAATGATGTATTGAGTTAAATAATTTGAAATAGCTATAATTTTAGCTTTGCGGTGGGAATTTGGACATATCCATAAATGCTGGCTCGAGTATATGACCATCAAGATCTTCTACCTCTAACGCAAACATCGCATCGCCCATTTCCTTATTTGGTTCTGCCATATAGTAACTTCCTCCGTGCGATTTGGCAGTATTGGCGAATTTTTGAACTTCATCCTTGGAATCCATACTAAGTGAAATAAGTACGGCCGAAGTATGGTGAGTGTCAGCAATATGTTTGGTCGTGAATTTGGAATAAAACTCGTGAGTTAATAGCATAAAGGTCAAGTTGTCATTAAATATCATTGCAGAAGCGTTTTGATTGGAAAATTGTGGATTGAGTGTAAAACCAAGAGCAGTATAAAAATCAGTTGATTGAGATAGATTTTTGACAGGTAAGTTGATATAAATTGGTTGAGACATAATGAATTAGTTTTTAAGTTTATAGTTTGATTGAATTGAATTTGAATTTTATTGAAGCGAATTACTTCCTTGCAAAATCCCGATTATTATAAATATTAGTATTAGAATGTTGGGAATTGTACCAAACTTAGTATCTTGCCAGTTATAGGCTATTAGTATTTGAGAAATAACACTAGCTAACAAAGCAATATATATCCAAAAATCTTTTTGAGTTATCGACAGAATTGCGGCTAAAACAAACAATAAACCAACCAAAAGCCAAACTATACCAAGTTAGAGCAAAAATCCAAAGCAGTGGCAAAAAAATTGGCATTTGCTCAAGAGTATTTTGGTGGACTCGCATAATACGATCAAAATTATCGTTATGTCCCATAGTTTTGGGAGCAAGTACATTATATTTGATACGACCTAAAGCTACATTTTTGGACTGAAACAAATAAATTACAATCGCCAAAATGGTTGACGCAGCGGGATACGCTAATTCTTTGTAAAACATAAATAATAATTTTGGTTATTTTGGGTTAAAAAATAGCCCCTAGTAACTTAGAGGCTTTGAATTTATTTAACTTTAACTTCTATCAACTTGGGAGTGTTCTCGGGCATTTTGTCAATTGTAATATGCAAAACACCATTCTTGGATTCCGCTGTAACCGTATCTGAATTTACATTCTTTGGTAGTGATACAGAGCGACTAAAACTGTAATGCTTGTACTCTGAACTTATGATTTTTCCTTCATCTTCGATCTTCTCATCATCACTGTGTGTGTAGCTAATGGTAAGAATATTGTCTTGAAGTTGAACCTTAATATCTTTTGGATCTACACCAACGGCAGTTAGCGAGATTCTATAATTTGTTGGATATTCTTTGACATTTATTGCTGGAGTAACAGCATTACTAACTATCCGAGAAAGTGTGTTGTAAGGATAGCTTTCAAAAATGTCAACTAGATTAAGTAAGTTGGACATAGTGAAAAATAGTTAGGATTAGTACAAATTCATATAGATATGAAATGCATTCGTAGAATACTTGTACACCAGTATAGCTGTCAAGTTTGGGATATTAAAATTAATATTTTAAAGGTTATATGTAGTTATATCTTTTGATTACACAAGAAAAGACAGTTGTCACAGCAAAGAGTGCTTGTTGAGTTATTATTTGGTTATATTATCCACCGCAGTATCCAGTCCAGCAACCAGTGATTTGCCGATGATTAAGTTCCAAAGTGGTGCCAAAAAACCATCAAGTTCAACTTCGTGAGTTACCTCACAGCCACTATTATCGTTTAATTTGATAAAATGTTTGAAGTGAATTGTAGCAAATGGCATCTTGCAAACGAAAACTAAATTTTTATTTTCTTCAAGCTTTGTAATTGTGATTTTTGATTTTGGAGCATCTTTTGGTGTAACAACTCCAGTTCCACCGACTGCGAATTCTCCATCGAGACTTGATGATTCCAAATCTTTGTCCCATGTATTCCAATTAGATACGTCTATATATTTTGCCCAAATTTCTGATACTGTCTTGGTGGATGTTTTGGTTACGGATTTGATAATCATATAGTTATTAAAGTTGAATTTTAAAAAGTTGAGTGTAGTTTTAGTTATAAGCTTTCATTTCATCGATTAGATAAATCTGTCCAGATTGAAGCTTGGTTGGAAGAGGCAGATCCTTAGTTTGGAACATACTAAAAACACTAGAACCTTGTAACAATTTACTAAAAATATCAGATTTATGTTCAATTCTATAGACTGTGTAATCTGTCAAATTAGCTTCTGAAGCGGATTTTTGAACAAGTTTGTTGATGTCACCAATTTCATCGAGAAGACCTTTTTGTTTAGCTTCAAAGTTAGGAAAAACTAGCCCAGTTGCCAATGCTTCAACTTGCGAACTTTCTAATTTGCGTCCAGCTGCGACAATTGACTTAAAACGATTGTAATACACGTCTAATTGATCTTGAAAATATTTCTTTTCGTCAGTTGTCACATCTCTAAAAGGATCACCAATATCTTTGGAAGCACTAGACTTGATTGTAGTTTGGGAATAACCAATTTTATCAGCTAGACCTTTTAGGTTAGGCATCTTCATGATCACACCGATAGAGCCAGTTTCACCATATGGAGAGCCCATAATATAACCTTTAGTTTTGTAACTTGACCACAATCCACCACTTGCAGAAATTTGATCAAAATAAATATTTGGAACGGTTTTGACTTTGCTGGTCTGTAGATCACTCATCAAATCACCTAATATTTCGCTGGCATAAAGTTCACCTCCCGGTGTATTCATCTTAAAAACCACATTCTTAATACTCGAATTAGCTTTGATTTGGGCAAAATCTTTGGCAACCTTACGAGTATTGATTTCTAGTTCAGCTCCACCAGAGTTAAAATTACCACTTGTAATTGCACCTGTGAGATCGTAGATTAAGACACCTTCAGGATTCTTACCAGATTGAACAACTTGTAGATTCAAAGGTTCTTCTGTGTTGATTCCGTTGATTCCAGATTTGGTTTTGGAGCCGCCAACAGCTGCAAAGCTTCCGACTAATATTACAAATACAATTACTAACCACATCAAACCACTCAAAAAGGCTGGAATTGAAAAGATTATATAAGCCCAAAGGAATCCTCCGAGTTTTGGCTTAAGTATTATTGTTTGTGGACTATTTGGTTGGTTGTTATCAGATAGATTAGGCATTAAAAAAATAAAATAAAGATTGGATTGTGAATTAAACTAAGTAAGTTAATCCATATACCAACTGACAAACTAAGGATCAAAAAAAATACTAGAATAAAGAATGTTGAAGAACTTTCGAAAGTCATAATGAGCCAAAAATTGACATAGCATAGTGTATCCAAACTACATTCCAATGTCAAGGTTGTGTTTTATAAGTTTGAAACCGTGGTAATTTTTTGATGTTATACCTACTTTCTGAATCTAAAAACCATAAGTTTGATTTGGGCGTAATCTTTTTCGGATTCTAGATCGAGCTTGGATTTGGTTATATTAATAACTTTTTTTTCGTACCCTTGGTCATAACTAGTAACAAGATAGAATCGACTGTAATCTTTGGACAAAATGTCTAATTGTGTAATAAATTTGGCTTCGTCAAAAGGTGGAATTACTGACTTCCTATCCCAATCTGGAACTGTGATTAATTTGGCAGAACCATTGTAGTAATAGTCAAATGGATAAATCGTAAATGGTGCAGAAGCTGCTACAACATCATTATTTTTGACCTGTGAGATAACGTAATTAATAACACTACGATAATCTTCTTTGACTGGAGATCTAGGGTTAGTAATCTGAATAGCCAAGCTAGCAATCATCGCAATTATGAATATTGGTCTAATGATTCTAAGCAAATTATTCTTCTGACTAAAAAGTAACATAGCCAACAAAATGTATAACGGTGGCAAACACATTATAAGATAACGACTAAGAAAAATTGGTCTAATAACAACACTAACAACAAACAACAAAAAAGTCGGCAAGAACGCCATTGTTGCTAAGTAATAATGCTTGAGTTGAATTGACATATTTTTTTTCTGAAGAAGAAATAGTCCAAACAAACCTGCAATTGGCCAAATCGAAAGAATTATCGTGTTGAGATTATCCTCCTGAAAACCAAAAAGGTGGTTAGAATACAAGTTAAACAAATCGGCTGTGGAAGGTTTGGCAAGTAATGGAGTTTGGGAACTAGCTGAATTAATATAATTCACATACAATGCCCACGGTACAAAAGCAACCATCATTGTAATCAAACCACCACCTAAAAACCATTTTTTGCGACCTGATAGAAGACTATGATTAAATACCACAAAGACTACTTGGCAAAATATAAACACTAAGAAAAAATAATGAGTATAAACACCTAGTATTAAGCAAGTAAAATATGCCAACCAGTGATACCAAGCTGCTTCATTTTTGTAAAAAATCTTGTAAAAAAGATAGTGCAAACAAAGCGTCAAAAAGGTAAATAGCGAGTACATTCTAAGCTCACTTCCAAACCAGTTAAGAAACGGTGAAACGGTGAACATAGTAGCTACATACATAGAAATCTTTTGTTTACGAGTGAATTCCAAAGTTACTATATAAGAAGCATAAATTGAAGCCAGATAAAATGCCAGAGACAAAATCCGATTAGTCGAGATATTATTACCAAACACATCCATCCAAAAGTGCAAAAGAGTACCATAAAGTGGCATGTGCACATCACGAGCTAAGACTTCAAGCATATCCATATATGAACGATTAGACTGCCAAATACTTTGCGATTCGTCGAGCCTAAGACTTTCTGGAAGCCAAAAACGAACCGAGATTAGAGTTGCTAAACCTATTAAAATTACTAAAAAAATGTGCGGAAAAAGTTTGGAGTTAAGGATTTTTTTGAGCATAGATGAAAGAGGTAACACGAATTAGTTATATTAAAAACAAAACTGAAGATGGTTAAACCTAGTAAGTTAATCATACAAAACTACTTTTTGGCAAACATCAGGTTAGTATTAAACAAAAATTAAGCATTCAAGTCTGATACCATTACAATCAAAAAAATAATTTGGAAATGATTAAAGATATACTACATTCTTATACATTTCTGAATTACAAGTAACTCAAACGACAACAACTAGGGGTGAAACTCAAAATTAATATTTTTTTTAAAGCTTTTTTTGATTAATTTGATGGTGATAGGTCGTGACATTTGAGATATTGAAAGCTAATTAATTTGACTAGTTCAAAGAT
>JAYUKQ010000105.1:0-9283 GCA_043764315.1 bacterium
ATAGTCAACAATAAACATGATATAAAAAAATACATTGACTTCTCTAAGAATAACAATATTTTTGGAGTAGTTATATCTTGCAAAAAAAACAATCAAGACATTGATCAATTAATCCAAGATTTGAAAGAAATAAGTGAGAATATTATTCCTACTTTTTGCATTTCCACTGAATATAGCAAGAACTCAACCACCACCCTTCAAAAACTATCTGAATTTGAAAATTATCTTCTCCAAATGAATTTGAATCAAGCTTTGTTGGTCAGTGGTGATCCAAAAAGAAAACTAGATACACTTATCTGTTTAAATCATCTACATAAAGCAAAGACTAAACTCAAATGGGGAGTTGTATTTAATCCTTTTTATACTGACATGGAAGTCGAAAAAAACAGATTACGACAAAAGTTAAAGTATTCATTTGTTAATCAAGTATACCTTCAACTTGGTGAAAACTTAGACAAATTAACCTACGGTCTTGAATATATAAAAAGTGTACAAACTACCAATCTAACAATAATTGGATCAATACTACAACCTTCTGTAACTATTTTGAATCAATTTAATATACGACAATGGAATGGAGTTTATTTTTCGGAGGACTTCTTGAGTGACTTAGAATATGCCAAAGAATCAATGCAGTATTATCAAAAATTACTTCAACAGAATCACTGTAGAGTACTTATTTGTGGACTGTGACATTAACTCCCAGCACTCTTTTGACAAAGCATAAAAATGTAGACTATAATGATATGTAGAAAGGAAAATAAAAATAAAAATAATACATGCAAGAGTTTATCAAATCACAAATTACTGACTTACTCAATCTAACGGTTGGCTCCATTAGTCCAATTAATCAAATCAATTTTCAAAAAGAAAGTAATCAATGGAGAATCGTCTTAGATCTAAAAAATCAAGAAGCCTTTGTGGAAAATAACTTTGAACTTTTACGATCTATTCAGTATATTATCCGTGTAGCTGTTCACAAAGTATATCCAGAAGATAGAACTCATTTCTTTTTTGATGTTTCTAATATTCGTAAAAATCGTGAGCAAATCTTATCAGTTAGAATTCCAACTTTGACCAAAGATATGGTACTAGCACAAGGTAGAAGTCTTATACTGGTCAATCTAAGTGGCTATGAAAGATTGTTAGTTCACCAAATTGTAAATGAAGTAAAAGGTGTAGAAACAGTTAGTGTGGGTAATAACAAGAATCGTAAATTGCTAATTATTCCAAGTAGTGATGTTGGATCATACAACCTTGACGAAGCTCTGCTTCTGGACTTAAATGAAGTAAGTCAAAAATCATAACATGTCTTGGGAACGAATGAAACTACAAAAGAAAATAAAATCATGGCAATCACCATATAGATTATTTTACTTATCTTCAATCGCAACAATATTAACAATAGGAGGAACAGCATTCTTTAGGCTAAAGCAAAAGTCAGAAAAGTCAGAAAAAAATACTAATAAGTGGTTTCCAAAATTAAATCAACAACAGGCAAAAGCAAATTTTCGGGCTAAAGTTCAAAATTTACTCAAAAACCTATTTTCCAAAAAGTAACTGCCCAAAACTAAATACAAACTAAATACAAAACTCTTTAATTTAGGGTTATTTTTTGTTTGAAGTAAAAATAGCTTTTAAGGTATGTGAAATCAATCTCTAATGCTTCCGTGTCATAAATTTCTTTTCGACTAAGTGAAAAGATAAAAATCCAAACAGTAGAGAGACTAACATAGAACCATAAATACTCAAATATGGATTAATTTTGTGGATTCCTAAGAAAAAGAAAAACTGTTGAATCGGCCAATGATAGATGTACACACCATAACTCATATCTCCCAAGCGTCGACCAAGATTACGAATTGGTATAACTTTGCACAAAAAGAGAATACAATAAGTAAAAGCAATTACAGCTATTGGAGCAAATAAATTAATCTGAACTGCGTAGACTAAAGCTAAAAACATTAAGGTAAAAATTTTCCAATCCCAGATAATCTTATCTTTAAAATTGAAAAATAAAGAGCCAGCAAAAAAGTAGGCAAATAGAACAGCAATTTTGGCATCCACAAAGAATAGATTGAACCAGCCACCAAGAACAGGTTGAAAGACAACCAGATAATAGTTAATTGCAAAGAAGAAGAAAGGCACAATCACAAGCCACTTTTTTCTATAAAATCCCAAAAATCCTAAGACTGCAACCCATAGATACGCTTTGATCTCAAAGATAATACTCCAGATCGGACCGTTCATTTCATTACGTGGAGCTTTTGCCAAAACGTTACCAACAGTTCTAGTTGTGACTTCAGAAGTCAAAGTGTTATTAACGTACTGATAACCAAAAGCTACATTATTAGGCCAGTAATTATTGAGATTACCATTAGCCAGCCAAAAAAATATTGGCGAAAAAATAAAGGCTGAAACGAATAGACAAGTCCAAAGTCCAGGAAAAATTCTTCTAGCTCGCTTCTCGAGATATTCCCAAATCGTCTTGGAGTTAACAAAACTACCAGTAATTAGAAAGCCTGAAATTATAAAAAATCCGTACATGGCGACAACTCCCCAAGTTATTCCACCTGAATATAGATCTCTAACTGCAAGATGAGGCTCACCACCAAAGCCCCCAACGTAAGGAGCGTGAGAATAAACAACAACTAAAGCCAAAATTAGCCTAACAAAGTCGAAAGCATTATTCCTTAGGTCAATTCCAGTTCTGTCTATTTTGATTAAATTAATTAAATTCATAATATTGCGAGATTAGTTTGGGTTGTTATAGGTTGATTATTTTATCTTACATTTGCCTACTTTCCAATCATCGTTACTAAAAGTTACAACCTCATTGCTGCAAGCGGTTTGAGATTTGCTTAGCATAAAGTCATATTCAGTAATTCTATCTCGAATCAAAAGGTTAGGATCAATATAAAAATTACCAACTTTGCGAACATCGAACTTGGAATTGGCGTGTTCTTCTTGAAAAGCAGCTATGGGATAAGGTGTATAAAACAATATATAAATATAGTGAATTGGCAATTGATTACTGATCAAAGTTGGATTACGATTATTTTTGATTTTGCTAAATGGTTCTTCTAATAACCTAGGAAAATTAAACTTGGTCGAATAAGTACCAAAATAATAATTAGTAAATAAGAGTGAGTAAACCATAATGCTTCCAATAACTGCCACAAAATACTGTCCACGATATTTGTTCAAGTTAAAACCTAGACAAGCAATTCCAATAGCTGTAAGTATAATCAAAGGAATATATATTGAATTGGCTCGATTAACATTGGCAGGAATCAAAGCCAAATTACCAATACAAGAAACAAGCCATAATACTGGTAAAAGTTGAACAGTCTGAAAGTCAGTTTTGGCAAAATTAGATGAAGCTTTAGAAGGGATTTTGGACTTAATCAATTCAACAATAATCCACACAATAGCAATAAATACAAAAATAAATAGAAACTTAGGAATGGTCTCAAAACCTGGAACTGTATTCCACGGCAAAGTATCATTAAAACCATTAATGGCAAAATCGTAATTATCTAGCCAAGTTTTGGATCTATTGCCGCCAATTTGGTCAAGACGGGTAACTTCCAGAAGTGGAGCTGTAAATGGCAAATACTTTTCGAAAGGATAATTAACCTTAGTAATGTAATTCTTGACTACAAAAAGCAAAATAGGAAAAGCTGCAAACAAAAACCAAAGTACAGAAATCAACCAAGATTGATAATTACTAAATATAGTTTTGAAATAAAAAACAAATATTAAAAAGAGTAAAATTGGGACAACTGCAATTGCCGCTCCGTAAGCATACAAAGCAATCGCTAATGGAACTAAACACAAATATTGACTACTCAAATCCAAAAATCTTGCAAATGGGTTGGTGTAAATTGAAGTGAATCTTTGTTGCAGCGTCTTAGTAATTAAATAAACCCCAAAAAGCAAAAATACTGGCATAATATTGGATTCCAATCCCCAGCGACTAGCAACGAGATGCCAAGGTAAAATTGACAAAAGTCCTCCAGCCAGCAAAGCAACTCTTGAACTAACACTAGAATTGTATAGCCTAGCAACTAATTTGTACATTAACCATACGGCAAAAACGCCAAGAATTGCAGCAACTACACGAGTTGACCAAATACTCATACCAAAAATAGCAACAAAAGAAATTGAGAGATATGATAAGAGTACATTTTGACCAGAGCCCCAAGAAGGAAAATAAACTGGTAACCGTGTTCCCCAGCGATCAGCTCCAGTTTCCAAAAGGGCTTTGGCTTCGACCATTGTAGAGGCTTCATCTTGATTCAAACCAACTGGAATCTCACCAAGTTTGTAAAAACGTAAAAAAATACTGACTAGAATCAGTGTAATTAAAGGAAGATGTTGTAGTAATTTGGATTTGGACATTGTGAATGTGATTCTTTAGCGGTAAGCCTGAATTTATTTTGGAATCTAAAGACTAGAAGTTTGGAACTGCGTGGATCCGCCAAATTGCCGAGTATACTAGAAGTTAGAAGTTAATTAAATTTGTCCTTAAGATTGGCGGTTGTAACTATATCATGAATTACAATCACAATTATAATCAAGACCCAAATTGCATTGAACTGTCTATGTAACAAATCTGGAATTGGACCACTTATAACTTGAGAAATATAGATAGAAAATGAGATTAAAGTCATCCAAACGCCAACCCAGAATTTTTTTGGAAACCAAAATGCAAAGATAACTGCCATAATTTCAGCAATAAAAAAATATCTTTCATGCATCTTAGGCAGAAGATAAGGGACAATGAGTGTGAACAAAAAGGCGAATTTGATAATCAAATCATTACTAATATAAGTCAACTTGGCTTTGACTACCCAATATAATACAAAGAGAACTGCAGTAATGGCAACTACTATACCAGCTGGATAAAACCATTGATACTTGTCATTATCAAACCATTGATAGATATTCGGAATTGGACCCATTGTTAAGCCTTTATACACATTACTCTGACTAAAATAAATAGTTAACAGACCGTCTTTGGTTGTAGCTGAAGAATCAAACAAAGCCCTTCCCATGATATTAGCTGGCCAGATTGCAAGTAAGTAGACTATTCCAATTATAACTGGTTGCAAAATAAGTGTAATTTTGGGTAGGTTGCGAGTAATTACCAAAAGCAAAATTAGGGGTGCGAAAAATATACTTTGAAGTTTGAGAGTCAGAGCAATAGCCAAAAAAATCATTGCTGAAAGATATTTTCTAGCTAAGATATAATACAAACAACCAATTACAAAAGTTGTATATATAACATCGCACTGACCCCACCACGAACCGTTAAACAAAACATTAGGCAAAGACAAAGTTGCTAAAAAAGCAAATGATTGGAGTTTCGGTGACTTAATAGCTACAATCTTAGCAACAAAAAAAGCTAAAATAAATTCAAAAAAGATTGAAATACTTTTGATCCAAAGTAAATCTGGAATCTGAAGTACCGTACCAACCCAAAGTAAATATACGTATGGCGGAGTATAATCATAGAATTTTTGACCGAAAGCTTTAAAACCATCATTTTCTCTTATGAATTTAATCCAAGGTTTAAGAAAATTATTATAATCTCCTGATTCTACAGGTAAAAATATCCATCTTATAACTAACAAACAAACAATTATAGCAGCAAAAATAAAGTTTTCAAAACAAAATAGTTGATTGAACCATCGTGGCATGATTTTTTTGATTTTTGGTTGTGGATTGGCTTGAGTCTCAAATTGTGGATTAAGTAAAGACAACTCTTTGGGTGACGATGGTGTTTGTTTGAGTTCGTTATCCAACCTAATTTCAGAACTTGAAGTAGAGTCAAAATTATAATCAAACCACTCTTTTTTGGGCTCTGAATTAGAACTGATTATTTTTGGTTTAGGGATATTTTCTGAATGTTGTTCATTCGCCATAACTTGATTGTTTGATTGATTGTTGGAGCTGATAATTTTAAAATCGGTTGACATTACTACAAAATATATAAAAAATATTGGCTTTTTATTAATCCAGATTCTTAGTACAAAAATACATTTGAAATAATTCCCAGATCAAAAAGAAAGGTTACACTTGGGATTATTAGATATTTAGTTTTGACTTGTCAAGCCTGCCAATTACCTCTTGAAATAAAGGAAAATACACACACCCAAGAATAGACACTTTAACCAAATCAAACAAATTATAAAACATTGTTGATAATTTACCTCCAAAAACTTGTCTAATTAATTTTTACAAAATCCTAGATATAGCTACTCTTAACGTTAATAAACATTTTCAGTAGATTACTTTTTGTGGTAAGTACCTCTTCTAAGGTCAAACTCGAAGAGTTTGGGGGTTTGTTAAATGTCACACTTATGTTAAAGTTAGCTATACTCGCTACTGGCTACTTAAAAAATTGCCAACTTAGTTTAAAATCTAAAAATGATCATAGAATTCTTGACAATCGAACCCTACTCTGCTTTAATTGTTAGGTCACAAAACAGTTTTTTTAGTCAATATGAACCAATTACCACAAATTATTATCCTTTATGGACCACCCAACGCAGGCAAAGGAACCCAGTCAGAATTCCTAAAAAAAATTTTTCCAGAAAGATACCATTTGGACTTTGGATCGGAACTTAGAGCTTTTGTAGCTAAGCATGTTGGAGATATGAAACAATTAGAAGAGACAGTTAATCCAAGCTCAAAGTCGCAAGATATAGAAGTCGCTCGCCGAGTCAAATCTGACATGATGCAGTCTAATCCAGCTCAATCTGACGACCTCAAATACATTATAGAATCAGCGATTGTGGATTGTGTGACTCGAGGTCAAGATATGATTATTGAAGGGCCAGGCAGATTGGTCGAAGAAGCACAGTGGCTATCAGGATTCCTAGATCAAGAAAAGGTCAAAGTGTGTATTTTTCACCTCCATGTTGCTCTCGAAGAAGTTCTACAACGAGCCTCTAAGAGATATTACGTCCCAGGCTCAACCAAACCCTTTATTTCAATTGAAAAAGCTCAAGTCAATTGCCCAGACGGACAAGAACCTTATAGACGCGCCGAAGATATGGACGTAGAAGGAACCAAAAAACGCTACTGGGAAATGTACGCCAAAAACTTTGCTTTAATTACAAGTATATACCAACTTGGAGCCAGATCAGATGTCTTCACACTCGATGGTCGCAAACCAATTGCAGAAGTTTCACAAGATATTCTAGCTTACTTTGATAGATTCTACGGAATTAAGATTAAATAAAAATATTGAATCAAAAATTGACCCCTCTTTGTTTTAGGGGTTTTTGGTTTGTTTTTTGCTTTTCAAAATATCTTCTTTGAGACCAAGGCTAATGATAGCTTTGTACATTGCTTCTTCAAAATCTCTACCTATTGCCATAATTTCACCTGTGGATTTCATACTAACTCCAATTGTATTGTCCATTTCTGGAAACTTATCATCTGGCCAGCGAGGAATTTTAATAACTACATAATCTAGCGCTGGTTCAAAAAAAGCAGTTTTGCCGGTGATTGAATTCTTGATTTCAGGAAGTGTCTGACCTAGTGCAATTTTGGTACTAACTTTAGCTATTGGATAGCCTGTAGCTTTGGACGCTAAGGCAGAAGATCGCGATAGTCGCGGATTAACTTCAATTACATAATATTCTAAAGTGTTACGATTAAAAGCAAATTGAACATTGCAACCACCTTTAATCTCCAGTGCCTCAATTATATCCAAAGCTGCTGTACGGAGTTTTTGGTGATCTGGATCAGATAAAGTTTGAGCTGGGGCTACAACCATTGACTCTCCAGTGTGAACTCCCATAGCGTCAATATTTTCCATATTACAGATCATAATCTTGTTACCAGCAGCGTCACGAATCATTTCGTACTCGAATTCTCCCCAGCCAAGAATTGATTTTTCCAAAAGGCATTGTTTTACAGGACTCATTTCTAATGCGTAAGCCAATTTGACCTTGAGATCATCTTCATCGTAAGCTGTATTACCTCCAGTTCCACCAAGTGTAAAAGCCACTCTAAGAATAACAGGAAAATCAATTTGTTTGGCAAATTCTAACCCTTCTTCAATGGAAGTAATAGCTTTGGCAGGCAAAGTCGGCTGACCAATTGCTATCATTTTTTGTCTAAAGAGTCCGCGATCTTCACCAGTTTGAATAGAATCATAACTCGTACCCAAAAACTGAACTCCATATTGAGTCAAAATTCCTTTTTCATACAACTGACAAGTAAGATTAAGACCAGTTTGACCCCCAGCACCTGGTAAAATTGCATCTGGTTTTTCTTTTTGGATAATTTTGGTTAGAATGTCAACTTCTAGTGGCTCAATATAAATCGTGTCAGCAACATCTGGATCGGTTTGAATGGTTGCAGGATTAGAATTAACCAATATGGTTTTTACCCTTTCTTCTCTAGCGGAAACACAAGCTTGAGTACCAGAATAATCAAATTCCGCAGCTTGACCAATGACAATTGGACCTGAACCGATGATAAGTAGTTTTTTGATTGTAGACATAATATAGTTAATGAAGAATTTAAAATAAATCTATTTGGGCTTAGCCAAAAAGTATGTTTTGTTATCCTGAATTTGATTTTGGAATCTAAAAAGTTAATGAGAATATGATTAGAGTTTTTTTATGAAGTAAAAACAGTTGATAACTAACTAAGTTGAATTTGAAATTTTGGATTCTTAATTTTGGATTGTAATAAGTGACTTAAAACAACCCTTCTTGCTCGACTGGTTGAACTTTATTTTGAATAGTAATAAGTGACTTAAAACCACAATTCTCCAAATCTACCTGACCTGGAGTCAAGTCATATCCAGTTGTAAAAAATTGCATGGATGGCACCAGCATTAGGGCTGAAAGTGTGTAAGTTATTTTGACTATTTCGTGATTATCTTTGAGTTTGGTTATTAGATTTTGGTTCTTGGGATTGTCTAAGTATTGAGCCAAATAACATTGACCTTGCCATTGACCACTTGCCGTTCTCAAAAAAGTTTCGTTGTCCATATCCACAGCCTTATAAAAATTATACAAAGAACCAACCTGTTGCAAAAAAGTAGTAGCAGTTTTGGGACCGATTCCATCAACACCTTTGAGATTATCAGAACCGTCACCAACTAACGCCTTATAATCAAGCCACTGCAAAGGATCAAGTTCATATTTGGTCTGAAACTCACTGTTACCAAATTCATCCAAAACACCTTTATTAGAATTGATAAATTTGAGATTAGCCAAATGTAAAATCTGATAAAGATCCCTATCGGAAGAAA
>JAYUKQ010000106.1:0-9073 GCA_043764315.1 bacterium
AAATCAACTCTTGGCTTTGTATTATATTCTTTACATGTTTAGAAATTGCAGGTTGATTAACAGCAAAAATAGTGGCAATTTGATTTTGATTAAGCCATATCTGACCATTTTTGAAATTAACTTCAATCGAACCATTAGGATTTTGGTAGATGATAACTTCTCCTTTATCGTTGATTATTATTGGTGAGCTAGAAGTCATATATAATACATAGAATCTAACCCAAATTAGGATTTTTTGGCAAGAAATTAAGTCCAAATAAAGACCAAATTAAGTCCAAATAAACTTTAGCCGTCAAAACAAAAACTTCTCAATTAAGAGAAGCGTATTAACATATTATCCTGTGAATATCTAGATATTTGAATTTAGTGACTTGTAAGCACCAAGAATCAATATCAAAAGAGAAAAAGAAAGAATACCGATACCGAATAAGTTGTATCCACCTGTTCTTACTGTTCCCATAGGTTTAGTATTTTCCATTGTTGTACTCGCTGAACCTGTAAGTTTGGTCAAATCAACTGAAGCTGGAATAAGAACAGAATCAATAGCATGAATAACACCATTTGAAGCAGCTACATCAGGAATTACAACTGTAGATTTAGCGTTAAGAACGACTTTAGAATCTGTCACTTTAATATCAATTGATGAACCTTCAACAGTTTTGACTGAAGTTAACTTAGATACCGTAGCTGAATCTGCCTTAGAAGCAATTACATGGTAAGTAAGAATCTTAGACAGTGTAGCTTTGTTTTCTGGAAGTAATAGCTTAGATAAAACATCTTTTGGAACTTTATTAAAAGCTTCATTAGTTGGTGCTAATACTGTAAATGGACCATTTCCAGAAAGAGTTGTAACCAAATCAGCAGCTTTGACAGCGGCAACTAGTGTTGAAAAACTTGAATTACCTGAAGCTACTTCTACGATATTTTTAGTTTGTGCAAAAGTTAAAAGTGATCCTGATAATGAGGCTACAACTGCCAAAACTGTTGTTAATTGCTTGAATTTGTTTAACATATATAGTTTTTAAAAATAAAGTAATTTATAAAAAATACTCACAGCAAAGTATTTGATAAAACAAAACTCACGTCAAGAAATTCCAAAATTAAAAAAATCGATTTAAACTCGAATGTAATTTATTTAGTTTGGTGCTCCATTGAAAATGATGAACTTTCTATAACAATATCTTTGTTAGGTTGACCATCTTCCGTTTTGGCAGTTGTAGGCTCGCCAGTTTCGGCATCAAAATCTTTTTTGACTGGTTCCACATCGGTTGTAATTTTGTCCAAGGTTGAAAAACTAGAAGCATCAATTCTACCAAAGGCTGTGTATTGAGCAGGTAAAATTGTATCTTTGAGAGTAATAAAAAATTGAGACGAAGCTGAATCTGGTTGACTAGTCTTTGCCATTATAATTAAACCTTTGGGATAAGTTACTAGTCCAGTCTTAGCATCATAATTAGTGTAAAACTTAGGATTACGGAATTCTCCACCAGTAGCCGTACCAACTTCACTGTTGATAACTGGAGTTTTTTTCCAGAGTTCATCGGGAATTAAGTTAGTTTTGGTGTCGGAAATATAAAAAGCTGATTCTCCACCTTGACCATTACGTTGAGTAAAATCTCCACCTTGGATAACTGTCATATTCTCTGACTTAACCATACGATGCATAACACTTTGATCATAGACTTTACGTAAGTTCAAACGAAGAAAATTTTCTACAGTTTTGGGAGCATCTTGAGCGTGCAAATGAATCTTTAGCGAACCATAGTTAGTTTGCCAATTGACTGTCCAATGTTCCATTGTATATTTGCCAAAATTCTCATCTGGTGTCGAAGCTTTGAGCGAGGTCGAGTAACCTAATTTGGTATTTTCTTCAGCTATTTTTTTGTTTAAAGTGATTTCAAATTCAATTTCTTTCTTTTTTTTGTCTTCTTCTTCACGGATTGCTTGTTGAGTATCTGTACTACTATGAGCCTGCTGCAAAGTGTACACTAAAGCTGCTGGAATACCTGCCATTGCAACAATTGCAATTACCAAAGCGACTATCTTGTTAGTGGCTGTTGGCTGTTCTATATTCTTGGACATACTAATAATCTTGATTTAATGTCATTTTTAGTCAAGGTATTTGTAATTTTACCAAAATTTGATACATAACTGAATTTGCAACGTCATTCTGGATTTATTTTAGAGTCTAAAAAAGCCTAAATCACTTGTCACCTTGAGTGAAGCCAAAAGCTCAAAGAATCCGCTGACAGCATTTTTGAAAATGTATTAAAAAACCGTTGACATTTGTGTGTGTAACGATGAAACGGCAATTTAAATGCAAAACTATACCTTTTATATGGCTTACTCACCTGAAAACCGACAAAAGACAGAAACAGTATACAAAAAGACTTAATAAGTGCATCAACTCAAAAAAGTGAAATCCTAGAAATCATAGAAACAACACCAAGTGATATAACTCCAAAAGAACAAAAGACTTTAGATGCAGTAAATTTAGAAATTAAAAGATTACAAAAGCATTTAGATTTGATTAACAATGATTAACCCACCAATTAAGGTGGAATATTTTTGGGCTAGGATTTTAACAGTGCTTTAGTCAAGATTCTTAGTCAAGCTAGTGAGTTATTGATAATATAACCAAACTAACACTAACTAAATAACCAAAAATTTAACCTAAAATTCTTCATTATTATGAATTTTTTCTCGCAGAGTTGCCATTAAATCATAATAAAATTCTAGGTTGTTGAGAGTTGCTAATCGATAAGCTAGTAGTTCTTTGGCTCGAAACAAATGACGCAAATAAGATTTGGAATATATCCTTAATTCTTCCAATTTGGATTCACTATTAATCGCTGTAAAATCAGTGGCGAATCTCAAACCTTCAATTTTGATAGTTTCGTATTCCAATCTATTACGATCAGTCCAAATAAAAATAGAACCATGACGAGCGTTACGAGTTGGATACACACAATCAAACATATCAATTCCACGTTTTACCATTTGGATAATATCCTTAGGCGTACCAACTCCAAGCAAATGCCGTGGTTTGTGATCTTCTAGCATTTCGGTTTGAGTCAAAACCTGGTTATACATTATTTCCTCGGGTTCACCGCCATTAGCTACGCCACCTATAGAATAACCATCAAAATCTAACTCCATAGTTAGTTCAGCTGATTCTTTGCGTAATTCGGGGAATTGAGCTCCTTGAGGGATACCAAAAAGAACATTGGAATGCAAGTGACCAGTCTGGTCGAATTGTTCTTGTCTAAGCCTTTCAAATTCAATTTTACTTCTTTCAGCCCAGCGACGAGTCCTCCACATAGCTCTTTTGGCTTCACGAAGAGATACATCAGCATCTAGACACTCATCCAAAACTAAAGCTATATCAGAGCCAAGAACGGTTTGAATATTCATACTGATTTCAGGACTCAAAAATCTAGTTTCACCAGTGGTTGGAACTTTGAACTTAACACCTTCTTCTGTGAATTTGCGAATTTTGGACAAACTCCAAGCTTGGAATCCTCCACTATCAGTCAGAATTGATCTTTGCCAACCTTGAAATGAATGTAGTCCAGCTTCTCTTGTTTCGGAAAGTAAACTATTGGTGATAGGTCGTGTCCACTGACTTACTTTGAGAATATCCAGATCTGGTTTGAGCCAAAGGTGATAAGTATTACCCAATATTATCTGAAAACCAATTTTTTCGAGTTCTAAGCAACTAAGAGATTTGACACTGGCAACTGTTCCAATTGGCATAAAAACTGGTGTACTGACTTCTCCCCTAGCTAGTTTGACTGTACCAAGTCTAGCTCTGGAATGTTGATGACGGTGATGAATTGTAAATATATTTTTCATTTTGGATTTTGATTGTAGTTTGAATTCAAAAAATTAATTTTAAGATATTAGTAGTATTCTGTCATCTTGAGTAAAAAGAAAAATCTCCCAACAGTATTTTTAAAAGTATTTCTTTAAGCAATATAGTTAATAATCGCAAGATTCTGATCTGCCGCTATCGCAAAATATTCAGTCAACTCCTGTAAGTGAAACCAATAATATTCACACTCTTCCTCAAAAGTGTTATAATCGTAGCCATAGAGATTCTTACCTTCAAGATTCTCGTTAACAAAATTAGCTTTAAACCAAGTTTCGTCCATAGCCTCCAAAGTTTTGGAAATAGTTTTTACTTTTTGGGAATTAATACAATTAAGCCAGTCTTCTTCTTCGCCAAATTCAAAGCCTTGCAAGCTCCAAATCGGTGAAAGCTCGCTGGAATTTTCCACTGAATTAGTAATTAAAAAATGTATAATCTCCCACGCTTTGTCTATATCAAAGTCAAAGTCAATTTTTTCAGAATCGAACTTACTTGGATTTTTGATGACACTATCTAATTCTGACTGACTTAATTTAGCAAAACTACAAATTATACTCATAAAAATATTTTTTTATTACAAAACTGCTGAACCCAAAACTTGATAAATTTCTTCTAAACAGGTTCCTTTTTTGAATCTTTTTTTAATCGCTGGGTGACCTTGAATATAGATTGTAAGCTCTTCATCCATATCAAAAGTACCCGCATTCTCTTTGCTAAACATTTTGATAGCTTTGTAGGGAATGCTAAGATAATCAGCTTTAGACCCAGTTATTCCTTGCTTGTCAACTATAATTAAACGCTTATTGGTAAAAACATACATGTCACGGATAAGCTTGTAAGCTCTAACTATATTTTCACCTTGAATTAGAATTGTTTGAAACTCACCTTGGATCGATTGAGGGTCTATTGCCGAAGCGTTACCCATAACTGCATTTAGAAAAGACATAACAACAGTAGAACAAAGCTAATGGTTTTTGACAAGTGGTTAATTATAAGCTACATTCAACTTAATTTAACCTATTTTTATGACGACAACGAATAAAGCAAGAGAGCAGTTCCAATCATCAATATTAGCCAAAAATTTAACCTTAACATTTTTCAAATTAATATTTTCTTTGATTTTAATAACTGTATTAGTATTAGTATTTACACAAATTGATAGTATCAAGTGACAGGCAAATTAATCAACCTAAAGTTATCTTTATAAAAAATTAACAAAAAGAAAAAAACCTTCAAATACTGAAGGAGTTGTTCAAAGAATTATTGGAAGGATTATTTTTTATTTGGTCATGTTACTAGCCTTAAAATAAACTTTACTACCAGATTCTACCGATCTCGTAATCCAAGTATTACCACCAATAATACAATCTTTACCAATTACCGTATTACCACCAAGGATAGTTGCTCCAGCGTATATTACAACATTATCTTCAATCTTAGGATGTCGCTGCTTATTGGCTAAGTCTTTGGTAATTGACAAAGCTCCAAGAGTCACACCTTGGTATATTTTGACATTAGAACCAATAACACAAGTTTCACCAATGACAATTCCAGTTCCGTGATCGATGCAAAATTTATTATTAATTTTGGCTCCTGGGTGAATGTCGATGCCAGTAAGTGAATGTGCATATTCAGTAATTATACGCGCAATCAAACCTAGATTAAGTGAATAAAAAATATTAGCAATTCGATAGTAAGTTATAGCCAAAAAACCTGGATAACACATCAGAATCATGAACTTATCTGTTGCAGCTGGATCAGTTTCATAAATGGCATCCAGATCTGTAAGTAGAGTATCAAAAATATTTTCAAGTTCAATTATTATTTTAGAGCTAAAAATTTTGGCTTGAGAAAAAGTTATCGAATCAACACCGATTAACATTAGCTGAAGTTGAAGTTGAAGTTTTTGGTGGGATAAAGCAAAGTGATCCAAAGAAAAACCATTATCACCATAACAACTATTAACTAAGCATGGAAAAAAATAGTAACGTACGGAATTAACCCAATCTATAACTTGTTTTGGTTTGAGAGAATGATTATTTTGAAGATTGAATTCAAAAACTTTAGTATTAAGACGGTTCATGGTTTGTAAAATTGATTAAGATTGATTACGATATTTAATGAGTAAATTATTTTGATATAAGTATTTTTGGTTGATTTATATAATCAAAAAATGTAATAACTATTACTCTCTTTAACGCAAAACAGACATTCTGACAACTAAAATTAATATTCACCGTCAAAAACAATCTATATGCTATAAGTACAGTTTATGCACAAAATAGTCAAGTAAAAAATGGTACCAAAGACTTTGACAAAACTAACTATTTTAACTTTGCTCTCATGTATGACTAAACAAATTCCAATATCAGTTTTTACAGGTTTTTTAGGCTCTGGCAAAACCACCTTGTTAAACAAAATTATTCAATCCAATCCACAAATTAAGTTTGGACTGATCATTAATGAATTCGGTGAAATTGGTATTGATGGGCAAATTCTAGACAACCCAAAGGAAGAAATAGTTGAAATGTCCAACGGTTGCATGTGCTGCGTAGTCAGATCTGATCTAATTCAAGTAATTGAAAAAATGGTTGACTCTGGTAAAGTAGACTATATTCTGATTGAAACTAGTGGTCTGGCGGAACCAATGCCAATTATACAAACTTTTATGAGTATGAACTCTAGCAAATGTTTGATGGACGCTCTAGTCACTATCGTGGATTGCGTTAATTACCAACAACACAGTTTGCAATTTGCTACAGTTTTGGATCAAATCAAGATGGCTGATATATTGTTACTAAATAAAGTTGAAGAAATTTCAGAACAAGAGTTAGCTAAAATTAAGCAGAATCTACAAGATTTGAACTCTCAAGCAAGTATAGTTGTCAACGTTGAAGAACTACCAATTAGTCTACTTATTGAAACAAACAAATGGAATGTAGAAAAACTAATCAATATGGAAAAAGATGAACACTCCAAACATCATCATCATGAACATTCACATAGTCACACCAAACACGCTGGTCATAACCACGAACATTCTCATCATGAACATGAAGATATTCAGGAAGTGGTATGGAAAACAAACAGCAACTTAGATCCCAACAAAATGGATTACTGGTTAAAAACTCACTTTCCAAACGAAGCCATTCGAGCCAAAGGAATCCTACAACTACAAACTCCAACAGGTCCCAAAAGTTTTGTCTTTCAAATGGTTGGAGCAAACAAAACCTTAGTTCCTCTTGAAGAATACACAAACAAAAAAATTGATTATTCTTGTATGGTTCTAATTGGCAATAATTTAAATGAACAAGAAATTCTAAAAACCTTAAATGACCTGCTTTAAAAGATAAAAATTCAAAAAAGTAATCCAAAAAAACTTGACTAAAAATTCAAAAAACTTAAATTTACTGTTATGTCTAACACAAATCAAACCAACCAAGCTAACTCCAAAGAAGAACTAGAACCAATTGAAGTTGAAGTTGAAGATAAAAAAATTGAAGAATTAGAAGTTGACGAATTAGAAACTCAATCAACCAAATCAGTAATATTGGATTTTTTGAATAATGAACAAACTCAAAAAACACTGCGTAGTTTGAATTTTTGGCTAAAATTTTCAGCTATCGTAATGTGGATAGTATCTGCACCTTTGCTTATAGTTGGTCTCATAGGAATAATATACATTTTTGGACCATTGATATATTGGCCTATTGCAGGAATCAACATATGGTTAGGAATAATATTATGGCAAGTTTCGGAGCAAATCAAATTACTGTCTAATAGTAGTAACCAAGATGAATTTAATATACAAATAATTGTGGGACTAACTAAGATTAAGCAATACTTTCAAATTAATGGTTGGTTAACAATAGTTGGATTATTGTTAATTGCCCTATTTTTTATTTTTTTATTGTTAGTTATGTTCTATTCACTCAACAATAGTGGAGGATTCAAAATGGAGGATATGCAAAGGTTTAATTATATTTCATCTTTTTACGTTTAGGCTTTTAGAGCCTATTTTTATTATTTTAAAATCCAATACATAACACAAAAACATTATGACTTTCCAGCAAGCTTACAACTTCCAAAAGCAAATTCTAAATAATAATTTTGACACACAAGAGTTAATTAACACCTTCCAAAGACATACCAAAAATGGATTACAAATTGACGAGTTTAATGGCTACTGGAAAGCTAGTTCTGAATCACAAATAGCTTTTAATTACAATTATCCAACTATAGATATTGTGGGAACAGGAGGTGATGGCTTCGATACTATCAATATATCCACCCTTGCTTCACTTGTATGTGCCAAAGCTGGTATCAAAGTTGCTAAACATGGTAACAGAAGTAGTAGTGGCAAGTGTGGAAGTGCTGATATATTGGAATTAATGGGATATGATATACACCAAACTCAAGATAAACTCAAAAAAAGTTTGGACGAAAATAATTTTGCTTTTTTGTTTGCTCCAGTGTACAACCCATCTTTTGGTTACGTTAAAGCAATTAGAAAAAATTATGGACTACCAACTTATTTTAATTTGCTTGGACCACTTCTAAACCCAACTCAACCAAATCACATAGTCCTTGGTGTTTCCAAAAAAATATCGGATTTTTTGCCTAATTGTTTCTGGTTATTAGCAAAGCAACTACAAATTCAAAATGTTGATACCAGCTGGCTGATTCAAAGTGAAGAAGGAATGGACGAAATAAGCTTATCAAAGCAAACAAATGTATACCAAACCTTTGGTCATAATGATATTGAATTACACAGCAATAACAACCTTGGTATTATACCAAAACTTAATGACAAGCTGGATTTTTTGCCACCTAACTACAGACATACCATTCTTGATCCAAAAAAATATGAAATTATCGGTGACATTAAGGATATACAAGTAGAATCACCAGAACAAGCCAAAGAATTTTTTGAACAAATACTAGAAGGTAAAGGTCAACTCAAACACGTTCAAGCAGTAGCCCTAAATGCTGCAGGAGGAATCAAATTGAGTGGTTTGACCAAAACGTACAAAGAAGCACTTCTAATATCATTAGATATAATAAACTCTGGAGAACTCAAAAGGTTTTTTGAAAAAATAATAGTCTAGACAACTCAATTGACTAATTTGTTTTAAAACTAACACAAAAGTACAATTTTTTTGGATTCCAGAACAAAATCTACAGTGACTAATAAAGTGAAAG
>JAYUKQ010000107.1:0-2617 GCA_043764315.1 bacterium
AGATTTTGCCGTGCATTGGTTGCGAAGCTGGAATTACACGACCACCATAATAATGGCATATTCCTTGCATTCCAAGACAGATTCCAAGAGTTGGAATAGCTATACCAAGTTCAAGAATCAATCGAGAACAAACCCCAAAATATGCTTCATTGTCAGGAGATCCAGGGCCAGGGCCAATTACAATATGCGAGTAATTATTGGTGACAATTTGCTCAAAACTTAACTGGTCATTGCGAACAACTTGAAGTTCAAAGTTCAGCTTTTGCTTAATAATAACTTGATTAATTAGTTGGTACAGATTGAACACAAAAGAATCGTAATTATCTATCAGTAGAATAGGTTTTGGGGAAAGGTTTTTGGACATAAAGAAATGTGTGAATTTAGATAGATTTATAATAAAGTGTTGACATTTGTATGTATGTGTGTAAAATTTGAAACGATTTTTAATTTTAATACATTTTTTATGAGTGATATACCTGAAAGATATACACAATTTTTAGATTTAGAAGAAGAGTTTAGATCACCATTTACGATAGACCAAAGAATACAAATGGTGAGAGGTCAAAGATGTTACACAAATATTTACGATTATTTTGATCTGATACTTATTGATACAGATAATACTCCTGACATAGATGTTGACGCTGGTGTAGATGCCCCTCCAGTTGCAGATGTTTCACCAGATACCGAAAGCACACCTACCCAATCCTAAACTCCTCAAGGGTTTTTTTCATACCTGCGAGTTTGTCGATGATTTCTTGGTATTCGGCTTCAGGTGTAGAATCTAGCACAATTCCACTACAAGTCTGACTATAAGCATAATTACCTCGCACGAATAGCGACCGAATCAACCCACAAAAAGCACAATTGCCGTTGAAATTAATTGTTCCTAGTCCTCCGCCGTATGGTCCACGGGGAACTTTTTCATTCCGCTGAATAATCTTGATTGTCTCAATCTTCGGCGCACCCGACAATGTTCCCATTGGGAAGTTGTGTGCAATTGCATCCCACAAGTCAAACTTGGAAGTGTCCAATATTCCACTTATCTCTGTGCTAATATGCTGAACGGTGGTGAATTTTTTGATGTCCATTAAGGCTCGGATTTTGACTGATCCTACAGTTGCCACCCGACCAATATCGTTGCGATGCATGTCAATAAGCATGTTGTGTTCGGCAATTTCTTTGGGGTTATTGAGCAGTTGCCTAGCTAGTTGCTGATCTTCAAGTTCATCCTTACCTCTTTTGACGGTACCAGCCAGCGGAAAAGTCTCCATATCGTTGTCCTCCAATCGAAACATTAATTCGGGACTAGCACCGAGTAGAACCATATCAGCGTTCTTGTAATAGAACATATACGGTGATGGATTAATTTGTCTTAACTTCGTATAAATTGGAATTGGTCGATTATTCAACTCAAATTCAGTTTTGAAACCGACTTCTGCTTGAAAAGTATTACCAAGTCTAATTTGTTCCAAAGTATTTTGAACATCTTGAGCGTGTTCCTCTCTGGTTTTGGTATCGCCTAAAAATTTAACTTCCAAATTTACCTCTTTAGTTGGTAACAAATTATCTAATAGATTCAAACGGTTTACTCCAAAGTGATAGTAAAAAACCTCACCAGTCATTTTGTCGAGAACCAGAGAATCGAGATACAGCCCGAATTCAAAAGTTGGAAAGTTATTATGTTCAGGCAAATTCAAACTCGGTTCAAAGTAATTAATCGCTTCAAAACCGATATAACCCACAAGTCCACCAGAGAAATTGGAGCCAAGAAGATTAGTTGGAATAATTTGTTTTAGAGCTTGATATGGATTAGGAACTTTGATTTTTAGATTGTCATTTCTAAACTTTGACTTTTCACACTCACCACAATCACTGTCATGTTGAGAGAAGCGAAAGATCCCCTCATCAGCAAAATTAAAATCCACACACCGTCTGATCCAATCCTCCTGACCACTAATAATCAGCTCATCACCAGTGGCAGCCAAAGTCAAAATTGGCTCAAAACCTATAACTGAATAGCGACTCACAGAAGAATAATCACCAAGTGATTCTAGTAAATAACATTGTTTAAAGTTGGTTTCGATCTGTCGAAATAGTTCATAAAAATTAATATCTTGAGTGAATTTGACTTTGGTATGTTTGGTTGGTAATTGTAATTTTTGGAACATATTGGTTCAATATAAAAATTTTGAATTAAGAATTATTATTTTGTTACTTTGGAGTTATCATGCTAAATTTATTTCAGTATCCAAAAAATTAATTCAGTTACACGTTATTAATTGACATTATTGTATATGTGAGAATAAATTGTTCTTGTTTTAATCAAACAAACTATTATGTTAACACAAGAATTAGTAAATCAACAAGAATCAGTATTACAAATCAATCAACTTAGAGCAGACACTTGTATAGATATGAAATCTAGCTGCAAAGCATTGAGGGAATTTTTTAATTTTTGGGATGGAAACTGCGAATATCCTCAATGTTTAGATAAAGACGGTCAATGCACGAGAGACAATTGTGTTTAATTAACTAACAATCGAATCAATCATCTCACCCTTTCCTAAACTCTTCAAACTTGGTATCACCCAAAGCTGCAGCGATATTAAAGATA
>JAYUKQ010000108.1:0-8545 GCA_043764315.1 bacterium
AACATGCCCAAAATTAGTTTTAACTGGAAGTTTTTTTCCTCATATTATATCTCTGTTTTGATTGTTTTTTTCTTGATTCAAGTCAAAATAGTCGAAAACGTCATTACCACAATTAGTTATTGGTTAGTTAGTTTTATTGCTGCTAATGGTTACAAAGATGCAATTGCTGATAATAAAGTGTGGTTAATTCTGTGGCTTGCCATTATAATCTTTACTCTTTTACTGCAACAATATGTAATTCAACCTTTGGGATTCTATATTGATCGTGGTGACAGACTAAGTGGTTGGGACAGAACTTTTGGTTTCGTTTTACTTTTTGGAACTCAGATTTTTTTGATGAATAAAGTTTTTAGCCAACCAATGCCTGTTAATTTTTTGCCAATTCCACCAACTTGGAACGTTAATTTGATTAGATTCTTAGGCGGCTACGAGAATACTTTTAACGCTTTGAGAGAAACCGATTCTGAAAAGTTTTTGTGGCAAGTTAGAGATATTTTTTGGAATATTGGCCCAGTTGCTTTTATGTATATTAAGACAATTACTAGTTCCAAACCCTCTGGCGGAGGCGAAGGTTAGTTGTTACACATTAACAAATCTTCCAATTAAGATTATTTATAACTCGTATTTGTCAAAAAACACCTTAACCTTTAGACTGTTAAAATAATGACTAGATTCGAGCAAATTCAATTTTTTGAAACTAAAAATAACTTAGATTTACCTTTTGCTTTCCGCTTGAAAGCTAATCAAGTTGGTCCAGAAATTGTAATTTATGGTGGAATTCACGGTAACGAACCAGCTGGCGTTGAGGCAATTATTAAGTTTTGTCAGCTTTTGGAGCTATCTAAGATTAATCATATTTCAGGCTCAATAACTTTTATTCTTGGCAATCCAGCTGCCTATATTCTCGATAGAAGATTCGTTGATTCCAATCTTAACAGAGTTTTTGATCTTTCACCTGTTGATTATCCTGAAGTTTTTGCTCCAGTTCCTAAGACCAAGACAATTCTCCAAAAAAGTAACTACGAAAAAACCAGAGCTAGAGAAATTCAAACTTATTTGAGTTCTTTGTCGCGATTGGATTATTCTTTGGATTTACATTCTGTTAGTGTAGGGGATTTGCGAATGGCTATCTGCCACCAAAGTCAAATTCAATTTTTGAGTGAGTTCACAAGTTTCGATATTCAATGGGCTTATAGTTCCAAATGTATGACTGGCACAACTATGGATGAGGGAATTCGACGTGGAGCTTGGAGTTATGTGATTGAATGTGGCAACCATAGTGATCCAGAAGCTTTTAAGTTTGGACTTGAGCATATTCTAAGGTTATTATCTAACCTAAAAGTTATCGATGAAATAGACCTTTTACCTTCTCCACAGGTAATTTTGCGCTATAGTAGTATTCAAAAGATTCCTTCAGGTAAAGATTTCAAGTGGCAAATAAAAAACTTACAAACTGACGAATTTTGTCCACGGGGAGCAATTCTTGCAACGATCACTCAAGATGATCAAAAAGTGGAACTGGTAGTACCGCAAGACAGCTATTTGCTTCTGCCAACTACTAATCCAGATCAACACGACTCTGATGCAGGGTTTATTTGTTCTAAATGTTTTGTATTTGCAGATTAAGTTATATCAATATAATCAAATCTTAACCAATTTGCAACATAATCAAAAACCCAAGAGTGTCATTTTGAACATTGATTTTGGGATCAAAAAAGTTCAAATACATTTTATAGTCTGTGCAAATGATAATGGTTTGGGTATATAGTCTAAGACTAGATCAAAGTCTTTAAGTAATTTTCTTCTAACCAAAAATCTCCCGCAACTTTTTTGAACTCGCCCAAATGCTCGATCATTATAATAACTTTAATATCCATGGAGTTTCCTTGTTTTTTTAGTTTTGACTTGATTTCTTTGATTTTTTGGATATCAAACTTTGATCCTAGTCTTAGTTCAACTTCTTTTTGATTTTTTTGATCAGTTACTTTTTTGGCAACTATATTTTTGGGATTAATTAGTAGAGCTTTCCAGTCAATTTGATCTAAGGTATTTTTGGTTTTGAGAGTTATTGTTTGTCCAGCTATTAATTTCGCGATACCTTCCTCAAAAGGTGCAACAACTTCAAAGATAATCTTTTTGGATTCTACGAATTCCTTTACATAGCCTTCCTCGTCTTCTATTTCTTTCTTTTTTTGTTCTGGTTCTTTGATTGTCCCCTTGACCCAAAATAATTTTTTTTCACTCAAAATTGGTGATAATTCTGGTGCAAATTTTGGAAAGACTATTCCTTCTAGTTGTTCACTTGGTGTTGTTATATTCATACCGAGCATCATTAAGTTGTTGCGAGTGAATATTTTTTTTATTTTTTCGACAAGTAAAAGGTGAAGATTTGGTTCGTTAGTTATATCTCGGAGCCAATTTTGGATATCTTGATATTCTGCCAGTGGATTTCCAGAAACATATAGACCAAGTATTTCTTTTTCCATCATAAGTAGTTCTATTTTGGCTTTATTTTGAGTAGGGATTTGCAAGTGCAAACTGGAATCAACTTTGTCATCAAAACCAAATAAGTCATCAGCATCATTTTTTTTGGATTCACGGCGAGAACTAATATTCTCAAGAAGATTCTCTATATTGTTAATTAGCAATGATCTTTTACCTACAAAATCGGACATATAGCATATACTAACAACAAAAATACTGACTGTCAAAATTTGTCTAAATGTTTAATATGTGATTTATTCTTAGCTAACAATGGAATTATTATTAGCAAGATATGGAGATTATGACAAGCCTATTGATACATTGACACAGGAAGGTCGTAATCAGATAGAACTTCTTGCTAAGTGTTTTTATAGTTTGGGTTTTATACCTACTTTTGGCGTTTGCAAAGATAACAATAGATCATACCAAAGCACAAGGCTGCTAGTTGGTAATTTTGGATTAGTTTCTACAGATAATCGACTAAAATATCCAAATAACATTTCATTTCAATTAATGCAAAAATTAGAAAAAGCTTTTGATTTTGGTGAGAATCTAAGATTTATGACCTTTGGTGATGAGTGTCTAAGTGGAAATGTTAATGATTTTACCACACCAGCTGGAGCTACTTGGGATTTGGTTAACTTATGGAATGAACAAAGAGAAAGACACCTACATGAACAAGGCGTTATTGTTTTGAACGAATATATTGCTGCTGGTTTTAGATCGTATATTACCAGAATGTGCTGTGAGTTAGAGTTAATACGTTATGTGAACTGGTATGAGTCGACAAGAGAAGGTTTTTTGAATAAGGATAAATTTATGGGTAAGTTACAAATTAATGGAGAATATTTGATTTGGATAGATCAATTAGGTAGGGTTGAGGTTGATAAGAAAAAACTACTTAACAATATAACTAATAATATCACTTAACTCAATTTCGTCATACTTGAAGTGAATCCACTCCGAGCCAACTTCTTGAATATACCAGTCTGGTTCATACTTTGTGCAACTTTTTTTGAATACAACCATTGTTTTGACTTCTGCTGGCATAGCTTCTTTAATTGATTCTACAGCACATTTGAGAGTATCTCCAGTTTCAACCAATTCATCTATTATCAAGACTTTTTTGCCACGCAAGTGTGAGTAATTTTTTGGAAAATAGACTATATCTTGTTTTGTGTGATTGTCATTGTAACTTTGGCAAATGAAAGTATCAATGTTTCGAATGTCGGTTATTCTAGAAATCAAAAAAGCTGGTATTAAGCCGCCACGAGCAATAGCAATAATGAAGTCGAATCTTTTTAGTTCATCTGAATTAGTTAGTTGAGACATATTTTTAGCTTGACAAAAATCCCCTTTGCAGTCAATATAATGTGAGTTAAATTAGTATATACGGGCATAGTTTAGTGGTAAAATAAGAGTCTCCAAAACTCCAGTTCTAGGTCCGATTCCTAGTGCCCGTGCCAATTCAAATCCTTATTTCACTTTCTTTTAGAGAGTGTTTTTTGTTGACAAGGTTTGGCTTTTTGTTGTAGATTCTAATCATATGACACAACAAATTGGAATGATCACAGTATTTTTGTCTGTTTTGATTATCACTTTAATTTTAATTCAAAATAAAGGAGCAGGTTTATCAAGTACTTTTGGAGGTGGTAGTGAAGTTTACTTAACCAAGAGAGGAATGGAAAAATGGGTTATAAATGGTACAATTGTTGCTATCACGTTATTTGTAGTAGTTAGGATTACAGCTTTTTACATCGGTTAGTTAATAGTTTTTGTAAGTTTTTGAATTTCTCTCTCGAGAGACTTTTTTTTACCTAAAATCGTATAACAATAATTTATTTTGAATATTTTTGTTCGATTTGATGTCTACCGAACTAGTTGGAGTTGCACTTTTAATTGGATAATCTAAGCTAATAACTAGGCAGTTTTTGAATTTGCCGTTCTCGAGTAATTTTTTGAGAATTGGTTTGGACAAGTAACAATAGATTAGACTTGGTTTGGATATTTTAGTTTGAAATAAATCACCTCTAATTAGATTTATATTTTTACCCAAAGCTAATATTTTGGCTTGTAACCAAATTACGAATTGTCCTTCAACGCCATTTACTGATTTCCATGTGTACTGTCCATTCAAGAATCGGATAATTCCAGCTCGTCCGCAGCCAAGTTCAACCAAGTTCCAATTTTCGGTTTGAATATTCTGGGAATCAATCAATTGGGTTAATCCTTGTCTTATATTCCGATTAAAACTAGGCAAGAACATTATCTTATCAGTTGTATTCCAGTATTGCATTTGCTCAATCATACTAATCAATGATAAAGCCGCAATAGTTAAAATAATAATCAAAACGACCAAAGATAATCCAATCCATAACATAACATTAAATATACTTGGCAAAAGTATTTGATGACAAGGTTAGTTTTTGACATTTGAGTGTTCTGGTATTACACTAAAGACTATCTATGTTTCCAAAAATTAAACTATTGTCCAATCAAATCAAATTATTAACCACTTCGACTTGGTGTAAAAGAATTGTTTTGAGTTTGGTCGGTACACTATCTTTGATTAGTTTGTTCAAAATACTTCCCAACTTTTTTGAAAGGATAATTTATGAGTTGAAAGGTCCTCAAAATTGGGATTCGTTCATGTATATAGCTATTAGCAATATGATGGACAGTGGTCAAAAATTATACATTGATGTGTTTGATCAGAAGTCACCAGTGATTTTTTGGTTAGTTGGATTATCCAAAAAACTCGGTTTTGGAATTGGATTAATGCCTGCTTTTCAGTTTTTAGCTTTACTTTTGGTTTTCTTTTTTGGAGCTTTGATTTTTTGGAAAAAGTTGAATTATATTTTATCTAAGACTAACTGTGTTAAGTTCTTGGTATTCTTGCCTTTTAATTTTTTGGCAGTATATTACCTGGCTGAAGTTGCTGGTGAGTTTCAAGTGGAAAGCTTTGGAGCAGTTGGAGTTCTTTTTTGGCTTTATTTTGCACTGGACTTAAATAAAAAAAAGCAAATTATTAGAATGATTCTTGCAGGTCTTGGTATAACTCTGGCAGTTGCCTTCAAAGAGCCATTTATTTTAGTTATATTTTCTTTAGCTCTGCTTGTTTCAATTAATAAGCCCAAAAATCTTATTTTCAACTTTGCAATTCCGTCATTTATAGCTAGTCTACTATTATCTTTTTGGTACTTGATTAATGGAGCTTTGGTGAATTACGTGACCATTTATTTGCCTTTCATGTTGTCAGCTAAGACTGTAGATTCTGGAAGGAATATTGGTAATATTTTGAAAGATGAAATTGAATTTTTTGAGCATTTGGATTTTTTCTCACCAGTTTTTTACTTTTTTGTTATTTCACTGCCGATAATCTATCTGATTTCTAATCTTAGTTTTATCAAAGGTTTTGGATCGAATCTAAAGTCTAATTTGATCAAATTCGGTATGGTAATTGCTTCAATTATTTTTACGTTAATTGCTGTTGGATTAGGTGGAGAGTATTATTTTCACCATTTTGGCTTTGCAGTTCCTTTAGTTGTATTCTTAGTGGTTCTGATCATTACAGCTAATAAGGTCTACTCACTGCGAGTAGTTTTAATGTCAATTTTGCTTTGTTCATCGCTCGTTACTTTCAATTTTTTGGATACGGAAGCTACTTTTAATCGGAAGATTAGTTTTGTTGAAGAAGGTCAATCCGATGCCAAATTCATTGATCAAGTTATATCCATGTGCGACCTCAAAACTTGGGGCTACTGGGGCAATAACCTAAAGTCAGTGTATGCTTATACTTCTACACCTCCAACTGGTCCGTATCCTGTGCAGTTAACTAACTTGCAGAACAATCAACAAGGTAAAAATTACCTCAACAAAACTATTGAAAATCATTCCAATCTTGATCTAATCTGGGTGGAAAGTAATCTATCTGAGGTGGTAGAAGATGATACTTACAAAAAGAATTTGCAAACTAATTTTGTTCACTTATCTTTGCCGACCAAGTGTAATCAAATTCCAATTTTTACAAACAATATTCCAAGGTTTAATTTGTTTATTAATAAAAAATACTTTGATTCCAAGTTCACACAAGATTATTTTGGTAGCCTAAAAATAGCTCAAGAAGCTCAAGCCAAAGATAAAAACATAAAAATTGCTTACTCACCAAGTAATAATAAGTGGTCAATTTATGATAGTCCAGATTCAGCAAAAATATCACCTGAAGATAAAAAACAAGCTGACGAATCACTAGCAAAAGAGTTGACCAAGTTAGATTTGACCAAAGAACAATTCCAGCGATTATCAGAAGTAGAACAAACCAAAATCATTGATCGACTTAACGAGTCTGAGAATGAACCTCCAGAAGATAACACCACTATAGAAAAAGAAATATTAGTAGAAAGTCCTCATTATAATAACACACCTAGAGCCTTAAAAGAAGACGACACAGAACCAGACAGAATTAACCGCAATAGTACTTATTACAAAATTCGTAATGGTGTTTATTACTACAAAAAATAAAATTGTGACTAATTTATTGCCCTGAATTATCTACTTGACGAAAAACTAATTTTTGTTGTATATTAGTTAAGTTTGTCTTTAAATCATTAATTTATTTTACTATGGGTGTTCCAAAGAAAAAAATGACCAAACGACGTAGAAATAATCGACGTAGTGCTCCAGGTCATCAACAAGCTAAGTTCATTGAACTAGCAAAATGTTCCAATTGCTCTGCTAGAATTTTTCCTCACTCGGTGTGTCCAGAATGTGGCTTCTACAAAGGTAAAAAAATCTTTGCCAAATTAGCCATATAAAATATCAATCCTTAATAGGGTTATTTTTTTTGTTTGTTTTTTTTCAAAAAACATTTTTACATTGACAAAAAATCTTTGCGGACTAAGAATCAAGACCTATTTTAAGTTGAAATTAATTAATTTATAGCAGTATGACTAAGTTTTTTTTAGATTCTTGTAATCCAGACACAACCAAGAAAGTAAAATCAGTGTTAGGTAATCTTTATGGTCAAACAACCAACCCAAGCTTGTTAGTCAAAAATCCTAAGTTACAGAACGAATTAGTTTCTGGTAAGTTAAGTGAGCAGAGACTGTTAGAATTATACAAAGAAGCTGTGGTGGCAATTAGCAAACAAATTCCAGAAGGTTCAGTTTCAATTGAAGTCTATGCTGATTCTAATTCTACAACTAGTCAATTACTAAAACAAGCGGAAAATTTTTATACTTGGATTCCTAATGCTCATATCAAATTCCCAACTATCAATACCGGTTTGGAAGCTGCCGAGAATTTTGTGGCTAACGGTGGTCGAGTCAATATGACATTGGTGTTTAGTCAGGCTCAAGCTCTAGCAGTGCATTTGGTAACTATTAAAGCAAAAAATAAAGGTGATGTGTTTGTTTCACCATTTATTGGGAGACTTGATGAAATAGGTCAAAATGGTATAGAACTAGTTTCTAACATTCAAAAAATGTATGCTGAATTGGATTCCAAAGTTGAAGTTTTGGCAGCTAGTGTTAGAACACTTAGGCATTTTCAAGAAGCTATTGCGCTTAACTGTGATATAATTACAGCACCATCAGAGACTCTTATTGCATATAAAAAAGATGAAATCTATCAGCCTCAACCAGATATAGCTTTTGCCCAGTCTCTAGCTAGTATTCCTTATCAAGATTTGAACTTCAGTAACTGGCAAGATATTGATATTAAGCACGAATTGACTGATAAAGGTTTGATTCGATTTACTAATGACTGGAATGGAGTTTTACTTTAAAGTTGTAATTTTCAATCAAATATTATCAACTTTTGTAACTTCACACCAACTCTATCCTACAAGTGAAGGAGTAAATCTAACAACTACAATAAAACACACCCTAAAAATAGCAGACCCGTCCCATTAGAATAGTTAAGTCAAAAACAAGTCATATACCCATTTCACTAATTACAGTTCAAAAATTAATTCACACCAAATTGCCCCTTGTTAAGGGGCTGGCAGCGAAGCTGACTGGGGTTCTTTGAGGTTTCTTTGAGGTTTTTTTGGAGCTGGGGA
>JAYUKQ010000109.1:0-2519 GCA_043764315.1 bacterium
TTAGCTTCACTGTGGATTCTAGAGAATTGATCAGCCCAGAACTTCTGATTATTACCGCTGTGACAATCATTGATTCGCAGCCAGCTTAGATTAGGATCTGAAGAAACAACTCCAGCGTCAATACATTTGTTGTTAAGACCTTTGATTTGTTTGGTATTAGAATCGTAAGACCACTTTTGAGCTATGCTACCATTGTTTCCCCATAACTTAATAGGTGTCTGATTAGTTGGATCATTGTTAGCAACGTCAAACACAAAGTTGGAGTTACCAGAACTTCTAATCATTCCGTTGTAGGGGTTGAAGGGGGGATTAGCAGTATAAGATTGACCACTATCCCTACTTTGACTAATGGCTGGATAACCAGTATTTTGCCAAATTCCTTGATAGTAACCATAACACCTAGACTCATCAACTCCACCACGATTAGCAAAACATTCATCGAATTGAGGAATCACTTTATAGGTATCATTTACAAAGCCAGTTGTATAGCAATTGTTGTAGTTAAATCCATTGGTGCAATTTGGATGATTGATAATACCACTTTTAAAAACCTCAAAATGTACATGACTATTGTCAAATCGAGGATCATACGCAGCTGTATCGCCTTGAACACCAATTTTTTCACCTTGATTAACATTATCACCAATATTTTTAGTTATCTGACTAAAATGACCATAGATTGTATAGTTGCCATCATACTGGCGAATGACTACATGATAACCCAAACTGGTAGTGTCAAGAGCTTTGTAATCAACTACCCCAGCTTTGGCAGCTACAACATCTTTGTTTTCTGTGACTAGTGTATTATTTACCGAAACGAAGTCTAATGCATTGTGATTGGCATGAGTTCGTTCATCGTTGATGATTCTCTGGGTAACGACTTTTTGACCACTCTTGAAAGGTATTTTGAAACCATCAACTTTGCTTCCTACAGCATTATTAATAGCTTCAGTTCTTATTGTTCCAAAGCTAAACAGATTATCTAAAAAACTTGTTGTTGATTTAGCACTTTGACTTGAAATATTTGAAATAGAAGAGTTTTTGGAATCATAGGGCAAGATTGGAGAAGATTCTAAAATTGAGCTTGTCGATACAGAAGAATTTTTTATTAGTTCAGATTGAATCGAAACATTTGAAACTGAACTTGATAAACTACTAATTTGACTTGAACTTGTAGGAGTTGATACATTACTTGAATTTTGAGATGAGTCTGAACTCAAAGATGATGAACTAGAAGCTGAAGTACTTGAACAACCAATCTGCGACGAGTCACTTGATACAGAAGTTGAGATACTAGATAAATTACAATCTTTCTGCAGGGTTAAATCTTTAAGAAAATCTTCAATAGGTAATTCTTTGTTCATATCTTTACCTGATGATTGATCTTGTCTGTCTTGCAAGGCATCGATGATAATGAGATAGGCTTCATCTGTGATATTGTGACCAACTTCTTTGGGTTGTTTACGGCATGGTGTAGGCTTGTTTTGATTTCTTTTGGATCTAATAGTTAAGTTTTTTGACTTACAATCTTTATATCTTTTTTTGTCTGATTCTTTGATTTCTATCTCTGACTCGGTGTCTATTTCATCTTTTCCAGTTTCAGATTTAATTACTTTAACCTTAGTTGGTTTATCTGGTGATGGTGTACTTTGAGTAGAGTTTTGAGAACTAGTGGATGAACTTGATTCTGCGGTTGAAGAATTTTTGGCAGACAAGCTTGAAGCGGTACTTGAAATAGAAGATTGTGAACTAATCGCAGCTATAGCTGAACTACTCGATTCAATTTTGGCTGATTGTACGTTTGTGTTACTGATTATTAAAGCAACAACAAATACACTTCCAATAATTTTGGATAAATTTTGTGACATAATTATAAATAAGTTTTAGGGTTTATCTATTTTTTCTATTTTTTAGTAATTCTATATCTTTTTCACTAAGTAGAGATTTTGGGATAGCATAACAATCACCATAGTGATTACTCAAAACTGGTTCCAAAACATATTTTGTATTATCATTAAATGAATTAATTAAACAAGATTCTCCACCATCATAGTGCAATCCAAGTACATATGCAATATCGCATATCCAACCATTCTTTGATAATTTCTCAAGTTCTTCTTGGCTTTTCTTAATAAGATTTCTACTATCACCAATTATATATGGAGATGGTGGATTTCTTTTATCAAAATATGAAATATTGAGTTTGCAAGAATAGTCTGCAATTGGCGGCGGGCAAGCATAACTTTTTTCTGAACCAAAAAATACAAAATTACCAAAGTGTTTGTCGCTATATTTAGTTGGGCAATTTAAATAATCTTGAACAAATTTTGGCACATTATTGACATCTGCTATACCAACAAGATCAGGATTTTTCAGAAATAAAGAATTTTTCTGCTCATCTGAACTTTCAACTTTAGCTTTAGAATTAACAACCTCCACAGCTTTGGAAGAAGATTGAACTGTTGGAGTAGATGAAACAACTTGACTTTCAGAACTGACAGCTTTAGAACTAACTTGAG
>JAYUKQ010000110.1:0-8465 GCA_043764315.1 bacterium
GCTGACATAATTCCCATCTCTCTAACATCTCTAACTTGAGCAGTTTCAGGAGTGGCTAACAAGTCTGTATTGAATTCTGGTGGTTGGTTATAGTTGTAAGCCATGTAGAAAAAGTAATTTAGTTCAAAATAGAAAATTAGATAAAGTTCATATTGATTAATCAAAAATCAAAATTAGTAACTTTACAAAAAATCAAACTTAAAGCGTCCTTTAGTTCTACTTTTGAATCTAAAGACTTTTTTTTTTTTTGGTCAATGAACTTAATGACTAAACGTAAAAATGCAATATTCATAGCTCTAATTTTGGGCTTATTCTGAAGCTAAAGCTAATTTGGGTTTGGTTTTTGTACTAGCTTGTGACGGATTTGATTTCTTGGATAAAAACATTAAAGTAAGTGCAAGTTTGACAATTACACAACCTAAAGACTAAATCTATACATGAATAAGTTTATTTTTGTTACTGGTGGTGTGGTATCTGGTTTGGGCAAGGGAATAACAGTTGCTTCTATAGGTTTGATACTCAAATCTAACGGAATTACCGTGGATGCAGTCAAATTTGATCCATACCTCAATGTTGACCCTGGCACAATGTCACCTTTTGAGCATGGGGAAGTTTTTGTACTTAATGACGGAAGTGAGTGTGATCTTGATCTTGGTCACTATGAACGATTTTTGGATATTGATTTGACTTCTAATTCTTCAGTTACAGCTGGCAAAATTTATTCGGCAATTCTGGATATGGAACGTAAAGGTGATTTTTTGGGTAAGAATGTACAGTTAATTCCTAATGTTACTAATTATATTAAAGATTGTTTTGAAAGAGGTAAGGATAGTGATGTTAGAATAATTGAAATTGGCGGTTCGGCTGGAGATATGGAAGGTGAAATATTCCTTGAAGCGATAAGACAATTTGGACAAAATCACAAAGGTCAGGTTCTGCACATTCATCTAGGTTATGTTCCATTTCTCAAGTGTAGTGGAGAGTACAAAACCAAACCATTTCAATCTTCACTTAGAGAGTTACAAAGAATTGGACTTCGACCAGATGTTTTGGTTGCTAGATACGAACCTCAACTTAATCAAACTTTGACTGCCGAGCATCTCGACAAATTGGCTTTATTTGGTAATGTAGATCAAGATAATGTAATTCCAGTTCCAGATTTGGATAGTATTTATGCTGTACCAAAGCATTTTGTGCAAAGTGGTTTTTTGCCAGTTTTGAGTAATTTTGTTGGTCAAGTGTTACAAGCTAATTTGCCAGAATTTTTTGAACAAAAAGGAAAAATAGACGACCCTTTGAAAAAAATTAAAGTAGCTTTGGTTGGCAAGTACGGTTCCAAGCTTGGTGATGCTGACTATAGTGTAATGCAATCTTTAACAATAGCCGCTTTTGCTGCCAAAGTTATTATTCAACCTTTGACAATTGCAGCAGATGATTTGCTAGACCAAGGTAATCAGTCTTATCAAGATTTACTGCAAGCTGATTGTGTTATAATTCTAGGTGGTTTTGGTCGGCGTGGAATGGAAGGTAAGATAATTGCTGCAAATATTGCTCGAACAACTCAAAAACCTTTTTTAGGAATTTGTTTGGGTTTGCAAATGGCAGTGATTGAATTTGCTCGTAACGTGTGTGAATTATCAGATGCAATCTCGGCTGAAATGTTAGAATTTGAGGAATATAAAGAATCAAAATCAGTCTTAATTGATTTTATGGCTGGTCAAAAAGAACTAGTTGCTGTTGGTGGTCAAAAAGGAGGAACTATGAGACTTGGAGCTTATAGCTGTCATTTAGAGCGTGATACTTTAGCTTACAGACTTTTTGGTCAGGAAGAAATTGTTGAGAGGCATCGACATAGACTTGAAGTGCAAGCTGAATTCGTACCAATTTTAGAATCTAAAGGGATGATAGTTAGTGGCAAATATTATTACAATGAATCAAATTTTTTGCCAGAGATTATAGAGCTTAAAAAAAGCTTGCATCCATATTTTATTGCAATTCAATCACATCCAGAAATGTTATCTAGACCTTCCAAACCTCATCCATTATTTTTGGGATTGTTGAAAGCATGTTTAGATTTTTAGCAAAAAGATATTTAATGTAATTTTTTTGACAACCTAGTTGTTGTAATCTAATTTTACAATTTGTATGTTACAATTTTTTAGCTCAAGATGGAGGTTTGCAGTTTTTTTTGCATTAATTAATCTAATCTTGGGAAATTCCTATTCTTATAGTTTTATTAGACCAGTAATAGAAAAAAATTATGGTATTAACTCCGCTCTTAGTGGAATACCGCTAATTGCACTGCTTGTATCATTTTGCGTGTTAATGTTTTTGAATAATAGAATAGTAGCTAAATATGGTAATATCACAACTTTTTATATCGGTTTGGTAGTTCTTGCAGTTGGTTACATTGGTTCAGGATTCGTGGATAACATATTTTTATTAACACTATTTTTTGGAATTATTAGTGGTGCTGGAATTGGTATATTATACTCTTCCACATTAATTGCAACTGGTCTGTGGTTCCCAGATAAGAAAGGCTTGGCAATGGGTATAACTACTTCAGGTTTTGGTCTTTCGCCACTTTTTGTAACTTTTGTTTTTCGTCAGCTAATTAACGATTATGGTCTTCAAAAAATGTTCCTAATTCTTGGTACAATATCAACTTTTTTGATTTTTGTTATCGTAACCCAGATTAGACTACCACCAAAGACAAGTTATAAAGCTGTTTCACTAGAAGGTCAAACTACGAAAGAGATGGTTGGCAGCAGTTTGTTTTGGGTGATATATAGTTGTTTTACTATTGCTATGTTGTCAGGTCTAATAGTAGTTGGGACAACTTCACCTCTTGCAGTAGAAATGCTGGGAATATCCAAATCGGATACGGCTTATCTTGTAGCTTTTTTGGCTTTACCTAACTTTTTTGGAAGAATTTTTTATGGTTATTTGACTAGTCATTTTTCGTTATTTAAGATTGGTTTATTTTCCTTTTTTTTGACAGTGATAGCTTCTAGTTGCATCGCTCTTGGATTGACTACCAATTTGTTTTCATTTTTGATTGCAATGATTATTATATGGTCTAGTTTTGGTGGTTGGTTATCTCTCTCACCGACAGCAATTGCCAAATTTTTTGGAGTTAAGTGCTATGCTTTGAACTATGGTTTGACTTTTACAGGTTATGGAATAGGAGGTTTGATCGGAATTTTTGTAAGTAGTTATATCCAAATTATAACTGGTAAATATTCATCTGGTTTTTGGCTAATTGCCATTCTTTCACTTGTTGGTATGATAATTATTCATTTTTTTACTTCTCAAAAATCAATATCAACCTAAAGAATTATTAGTTGTTAGCGACACTCCACTTATTGCTAAGAATTATAACCAAAAAATCAAAAAATCTAGTAGGAAAAAAACCAAAAAACATAAAAAGTAGTATAGTTCCAAGCTTCTACCTAAATTTCTACTTTTTTAGTAACCACAAATTAAAAATTAAATCTTTAAGATTATAGTCCATATACATTCAGACAATGCCCAATATATACCCAAACCTATACGAATTTGGATCAACTCTTACTCTAAAAGAGTTGTAATTAAGATTAACTATTTGTCAAAAAGTAATTTTGCAAAATGTGGAAAGTAATATTAGTATACATTAGTTTTTTCAAAGATAATGTTCAAATATAAAGACTGCTTTAAAACTCATAATTCTGGCTTAAAGTTGACAATATATCAAATAATAACCTACATTTATCAGGTATTTCGTAATCAAAATATACACTATGTTTCGTCGTATTTTATTAGTTTTGACTGATGCGGATTTGCGATCTAAATTGTTTCAGATTATTGGTTTATTAATCATTTCTAGGCTATTAGCTCATGTTCCAATTCCGTTATTTGACATTCAAGACTTGCAATCTGTAATTAGTGGAGATGAATTCCTAGGTTTGCTAAACACAATTTCAGGAGGTGCATATGGTAGATTATCTTTCGTAATGTTGGGTATCGGACCGTATATTACAGCCTCAATTGTTATGCAGCTGATGGGAGTCATTGTTCCAAAAATAAAAGAAATCCAGCAAGAAGGTGAACAGGGTCAACAACGTATTAATCGCTGGACTAGGTTCATAACAGTACCAATAGCAGCTTTGAACTCATGGGGTATTATTCAATTCTTAACTAACGCTCCAGCTGATCAAAGAATTGTTAATCTTCCAGCTGTATTAGCCTCCAAAGAAATTACTTTTTCTTCTTTTGGCTGGTGGTCAGTTGTCATTATAGCAATGACTTGTGGTTCAATTATTATGATGTGGCTTGGAGAAATTATCAATGAGTACAAAATGGGAAATGGTATTTCTTTGATGATCTTAGCTGGTATCTCTGCTAGAATTCCTTCTCAAATGCTCAAACTTAGTCAGGAAACAGGAGTTTATCTCGGAAATTTGTTTTCCAAATTCAACTTTGGTAAGTTATTTAACATAGAAGTCTGGAAAGCCTTACTGTGGTCTAATCCAGCTTGGGGACCATTAAGAGCTATTGCATTTATCTTTATAGTTTTTGTAGTTACTCTTATTTCAGTTGTATTCTTCAACGATGCAATTCGTAAATTATTAATTGTTTATTCAAGGAGAGGTCACACCGAAGGCAAATCTAGAACTATGAATAGTGTTCAAGCTGATCTACCGATCAAAGTCACTATCGCAGGTGTATTACCGATTATTTTTGCAGTTTCACTGATTCTATTCCCAACTATTCTTTCTAGGTTCTTCTTTACAGCTAATGTTCCAAGTCTTAGAGAGGGAGCTCAAGTCGTAGAAAATGCACTTAGCACTCAAAATAAAGATGAATATAAATCTTTAACAATACCTCTTAGAAATCCAGGTTCACCTGAAAAAGAATTTGCAGGAGTATATGCATCTAATAATTCTAAACAAATTGAAGTAGCTACCACCAATGACAAAACCAAAGGTACTGAAATTCTAGGCTTTACACTATCGACCAATCCAGGGATTAAAAACAAAGTTTTGGAAGGTATCTACCCAGTTGAATTCCCGTCAACTAATTTAGGATTCCTACCTCAAGGAGCAATTAGATGGAATGGTATATTGTTATACACTCTTCTATATTTCTTGTTGATTGTATTCTTTACTTACTTCTATACTTCTGAAATTGCTTTCAAATCTGATGATGTTGCTGAAAACTTGCAAAAATCAGGAGCTTATATCCCAGGTTACAAACCAGGCAAAGACACATCTAATTATCTAACTTATGTGGTTAATAGATTAAATGTAGTTGGAGCTTTGTTTTTGGCAACAATTGCAATTGTCCCAGTTGTATTCCAAGATCAATTATTAATTGGTGATGGAACCTTGAGTAATGTAGTTGGAGGTACAACTCTATTAATCTTAGTATCAGTGACAATCGAAACCTTGAAGCAAATCGAAGCTCAAGCCACTTCTGTTGATTACAACAAATTCACCAAATACTAGAATTATTGAAAATTAAGATTCCCTGAAAAGGGAGTTTTTTTTGCCAAATATTTTCAACTAACTTGGTTTTAATTGGTTTAAAGATGCTATTTTTAAAATATAATAATTTTTGATTTTTAAGTTTATTTGGTGTACATTAGTTAGTATTATGATTGATTTTCTTTTATCCGTTGTCGGAACTATTTTTTTAAGAATTCTAAGTTATCCAAAAAAGGTAAACTTTTTGCCATAGTAAGTTTTTTCATTTTTATCTTAACTTTGGTTTTACTAATATTTTTTTTTACATAATAATTACTATTGTTTATTGTACAAAATTGCTTTTGTATTGCTTGTAATAATAAGTATAGTGTCACTTTTTTCAATTATTGGTCATCTGATGAGTCAAAAATAGAATGCTCTACTTGGAAACAAAATTAGAGACTAATAAAACCAAAAATTGGAGTTTTGGTATTATACAGATTGTGTGTAGCTTTTCTTTTGATGTTTTTATACTTATTGATAACAGTATCGTTAGTTCCAAAATTTAATTCAATCCAGCACAAAACCCTCAATTACGAGGGTGATTTTTTATAGGTTTATTTGAAGTGTAAAGGTAAATCTGGGAATTGTATTTAGTGGGGTTAGATCCCAAAATCAATGTTTAGAATGACAGTTTTAAGATTGTACTTAATGATTACTCACTAATCGGGATTATATCTTCTGGTGCGATGTCGGTTAGAACTTCATAGCCAGTTTTGGTTACTAATACTGTGTGTTCGATGTGGGCTCCCCAGTTGCCGTTAGCACTAATAACTTGAGTTACCTGTGAACCTGGAATTGGTTTGTGAATGACTTTACCACTGCCGCCAAGAATGGTCATGGGTTCAATTGCAATTACCATATTCTCAAACAATCTGTCACCACGACCTGGAACTCCAACGTGCATAATAAATGGATCATCATGAGGTTTGTAACCTAAGCCATGACCACCAAGATCAGTTACATTACCAATTCCTGCTTGTCTAAGGACTTTGTCGACAGCTGCTCCAATGTCACCAGTTCTTTTGCCAGCTTTGACTTGGTTAATTCCTGCCCACAGTGATTCACGAGTTTTGGCTACCAACACTTCGACTTCTTCTGCAACGACTCCAATTGTTCGGAGAACGCAAGCGTCAGAGTACATATTCTTATACTTTACACCGCAATCAAAACTTACAACGCAGCTGTCAGGAATAATTGTTTGTTTATTGGACAAACCGTGAACTATAACTTCATTAATTTCAGTAATCAAAGCATGCGGATAACCGTACAAACCCAAAAAAGCTGGTTCAGCATCGTTAGCTCGAATAAAATCTATTGCGAATTGATCCAAATCACTGGCGACAACTCCTGCCTTAGCTTTGTTGAGAACGTGGTGTAAACAACTTCCCAAAATCCTAGCACTGTGCCTCAAATTGTCGAGGTCTTCTTTGTTTTTGATAATCGACATAATAATAGTAGGTTAGGGTAGAATGCTGTTGTTGTCTAGTTAAGATGTTTTGAATTAAGTGTTTAATTTACTACATAGAACAAGTTAATTTTCTAATTTACAAGAACCATTTTGTATTTCTTTACAAGGAAATGGAGGGAATTTATCAGGATAAAATGTGATAATTTTGTTGCCATCTTTGCAGAATAATGGAAAGTTATCTTCAGAGCTAGCAATTGTGCTCAAACCGATTTCACAATATGTCTTGATATTTTTGGTAAAAGCATCGGCAAATAAATCGCAGATTTTAGAATCGTCATCTTTACAAGTAGAAACTGCAAAAATTATACCAGTGTCATTCATCGTGAAATGACCATAAAACCCCAACTTTTCATACTTTTTCACGTTTTGAATTTCAAATAATATTTTTATTACGTTGGCTTATATACTCAAAAAAATTAGTGCTGTGTTTTCTAAATCTGCAAAATTAACATCAAAATGATAATATATCACTCGGTCCACATTTGGAATCTGGTAGACATTATTGGTCAAATCTGTGCAAGTTGTGTAGTTTTGATGAGACATATAATTGGTAAAATAATTCTAATTTGGTTTGATAGTTTTATAACTCCACATCCGCCCAGATTTTGGTAATAATGGATTTGATATTGGTGGTAGGGCAATCTGAATTAGTTATAAAATTGCATCAATAATTAATGGTATTTCATATCTCTCTACCTCAGTATCCCAACCGCCAACTTGGTCATGATCGGATATGGTTTTACCTCCAATATAAACCAAACTAGCTTCTTCATATCTCCTAAAAGCAAAAATAGCAGAGTTGAGGTTCTGGGAATTAAAAACACCAATTTCGCACATTTTTTCAAAGTCTATGATACTAATTCCAGTAACTTTAGTAAACAATTCTGGCTCAATTTGTGTTATCACATCACGCAGATTTTCTTCCCGATGATCGGTGAGATACATAAAGACAGGGACTCTGGTGATGAATTTTAATAGTTTTTCACGAAGTTGTTTTTTGATTCCTTGATTTTCTTTTTTTTCGGCTTTTTCTTTTTCAGGAAGTTCTTTATCATCTAAAATTTCATTATCACGTTTAAGCTTTTTAATGCTTTTTTCACTTGTTATAACTTTGTTTATATCTTTGCTCAAATTCCTGAATGCCTCAATTTTTTCCAAAGCTTCCATCAATTGTGGGTTATTGAGTAGTTTTTCCAATACAAAATCCCCTACATTCACCATTTGAGCACTTTGCCATCTTTTTGCTAACATTGACGAAGCTACCCCAGTAATTGCAATATCTAACAACTCTTGTGCATTTAGCTCCTTCATACTTGAGCCGTCGTAACACAAAACAGGTAGAAAATTTAGAAATTCTGTTACTTTTTTTTCTGGACTCTTACCTTCTTTTAAATCCAGCCTACTATTGTAATCATTGATTAAATTCAAAGCTCTGTTTGGTGAAAAATCAAAAATAAAACAAGTTGATTTTAGGATATCCTTAGATTTAC
>JAYUKQ010000111.1:0-8305 GCA_043764315.1 bacterium
ATTGACAAAAAAGACCTTTATCAGCTAGGTTATGATTATATGACGGATCACCTCAAAAAACAATTACAGAACCTTGGAATCTATGAACAGATCAAAGAAGTTATCCAAGATAATAAGTCAGGTCAAAAAACAGACGAAGAAGCCAGCTTTGCGTGTCGCCAAATTGTAACTGAATCTTTTCCGAGTGAAGAGACTAACTCACTCCAGATTTTAGTTTTGGCTTTGCAATACGATAACTTCAAAGGAAAAATGGGAGTTGGAAAGATCGTAAATGGTAAACTTACCAAGAACATGTCCATCCAAGCAATCCAAGAAAAAGGAATTGCCAAAGGTCGTGCTAGTAGCATTTTGATTTTTGACGGTCTTGGTCTCAAAGAAGTTGAAGAAGCTCTTCCAGGTGAAATTGTAATGGTCGCTGGATTAGATAATGTTACCATTGGTGATACAATCACTACTCCAGAATACAACAAGGCTCTTCCTAGAATCAAAGTCGATGAGCCGACTATTAGAATGACAATTGGAGTTAATACTTCTCCGTTTGCTGGTAAAGAAGGTAAACTCAATACCTCACGTCAGATTCGCGATCGGTTATTCAAAGAGCTTGAAACCAATATTGCACTTCGTGTAGAATTGCACCCATCTTCAGCTGACAAGTTTATTGTTTCAGGTCGTGGTGAATTACACCTTTCAGTATTGATTGAAACTATGAGAAGAGAAGGTTTTGAAATGGAAGTATCCAAGCCAGAAGTAATCTTCAAAACTCTAGCCGAAGTAGAATTATTAATGGCTTAAAGTTATTTTAATTTAGTTCTAATTAAACCCGAAAGGGTTATTTTTGTTGGTCAAACTTAAGTTAGTTTTTACTTGACAGATTAATTTAAAAACTATTTAGTAATAGTGAATAATCTTTTTTGTTCAAATTTGTTACTTCCTATTGCTATTAATAATTTAACTTCAATGGAGGGGGTATAAATATTTTTTATTATGTCCACAACATCAACTAGCAAACTACAATCAAATAATCTTTGGTTAATACTGCAACATAGTTTTTCTTCAGTTTTACTAGTTTCATCAATAATAAGTTTAACGTTATTTGTTCCACTTTCTGTGGCTGCTCAAGATATACTTACTGATTATGATAATATCATTCAAAGAGAGCTAAAAAGAGTAAATAGTGAAGTGGTTTTTAAAAATCCTATCAAACTAGAAAGAGCAATTAATTTTTTACAAGTTAATGGTGTTAATCAAATAGTAAATTCCCAAGGTTATGGTCAGATTGAGTTTGAAAATAGTGATATAACATTAGATATACCCTTTACGATTGATTCAAAAATGAGCATTGCGATTAATCAATCAAATTTTCAAAAAAATAGAACTCAAGTTATAAGTGATATTAATACTACTATTAAAAATGGTTATCTAAAGGATAATATTAACATAGGAGAGAAACAACTATCATTAGAGGAAGCAAAAATTATACTAGGTTTAAAAATCCAAGATAACGAGCCAAGAATATCCAAACTAGACTTTTTAACTGAAAATAACATAAGTTTAAAATTCCAAAAGGAAGGTATTAAAAACAGTAATGCAGTTGGTACAAAAAACAATTCATTAGACTCCCAAACAAATCAATCAGTTTCTGAAGGTGAAATTTTATTTGCAAAGTCAGTTGGTTTGACACAAGATCAAAAAAATCAATCATTACAGTATGCTGAAAAAGTTAAAGAAGGTATCAATAGAAAGATAAATGAGAAAAATATTACAGACGTAAATAAGCTAGAAAAACAAAGAAGAGCAAGATTGGAAGATGATAAAATCATAGAAAATAAAAAAAGAGTTGAACAGATGATTGTAGAAGGTAAACAGTCTCAGATTACGAACGACGATTTGTATTCAATTGGCAAATATTCCAAAGAACTTGGTTTAGAACCAAAAATACCTACTATTCCAGAATATTTAAGAGCTGATTTTGAGAAGAGCCAAAAAATAAAACAGCAACAAGATATACAAATTCAACAATTACTTGATATTACAACCAACCAATCAAATCAAGAATCCAGTATTATTCAAAAAGTATCACAAGTTATCAATGGTGTTTTTAGGTTTTGGAATCGAGGTTAGTGCATTTGTTCCACAACAATATGACGTTAGAGCTAGCCATGCAAAAGCTTTTACATCATACGGGACAAGTCTTGATTTGTTCAATGGAAGTACAAACAATGGAGCAACTGTTGGATTGTGGTACAGAAGCACAGCTTGGAATCAAAATATAAATTTTTTCAGTGATGATACTATAAGAATTGCAGGTAAATGTTTGGATGCTAGTAGTGGTAATAACCCATATAATTACGCAAAAGTACACCTTTGGGATTGTTTCGGTGGCTCTAATCAAAAATGGAGTTATGATACATAAGGCAGGTTGAGATCTAATCAGAATAACAATTATTGCCTTGATTCTTATGATGGAGGAGCTGGTAGAACTTTGTTTCTAAGAACTTGTGATAACGATACTGAAAGATTTAGAGCTGGCGACTATGAGCTTGGAATAATGGATAGAAAATCAAATGGAACTGGTTGTAATCTGTACGGTTCTACAGATTGTGGTCATACTTTTTTGTATGCCGCTAAATATAATCAATATAATAATGTTGAAAGATTAACAACTTTTTCAAAATGGAGTAACGTCGATAATACGGTTAATAATCCATCAAATTATAAAGGTCAGCATGATCAAAGTCAATTTACAGGAAATAACATACACGTGAATAATACATTAGATTTGCCAGATGCATATAGTTTATCTCAACTAAATAACTATAATACTTCCAATGGTAATTATACATATTGGCAAAAAAACATAAGCTATGATCAATGGTACGATGCTGTGACTGGTGGTTTTAAAAGCGGCAGATCCACTGGTTATAATGTCTTTTTACTAGACTATTGTACGACTTACGCAAAAGATGTCTGGTATAAATATGATGGTAATTGGTTAGGTTTAAACCTTACACCTGATGGTATTTATTCTGTTTTGCAAAGTACTCAACTATATGACTAAAATATTCAAAGTATCATTTGTTATATTAGTTATAACTACTTCATATCTATTAGTTCCAGCTATAGACAACTCTAATTTAATTGCAAAAATTAACCACACTCTTGGAGACTTGAGGGTCTTTATATTTGATCCAATTATTTGTTTTTATTTGATAATAACTTTACTCAAACTCCAAAAATCAATTTTAAAATACTGGCTAACTGGATTAATATTAGTTTGTTTAATTCCTATATTGTATTCTTTATTTGGTTTGTTTGGTTCGAATTTTTCTTCTATTGAAGGATCTATAGTTTATCAATTTGTTATGTTTAAATCAGCTATATCTTTACAAAATATATCACTGTTAGTTTTATTTCCAATAGCTGGAATATTTTCTATTACACCTTACAATATAATTGTTTTGACTATTCTTATTTTCCTTGTTTGGTCAAAGTCTGAATCTTCCAAAAAGTTACTAAACGCAATCAATACTAGTAATTTTATATTCTGGGTCGCAGCTTTGAATATAATTATACTCAACAAGATTTACTTTGATTATTGGCAAGCTGTTATTTTTGCAGTAGTTTTTGCAACCTCTCATTTGTCAATTTTTGCTTTTGCAAACAAGTATAATTAGTATTTCCATATGGAAACCCGAAAGGGTTATTTTTTTATTTTTTTGATTCAATTTGCAACTCTAATTTTTGATCTTAATTTGACTAAATAGACCAACTACTGATACTCTTGCCTAAGTAATGACCCAAGAAATATATTTTGCTGAATTTTATAAAAAAGCCCTGCAGCACAAAATAGATCACAGTTTGAAGCATAGTTGCGGCGGTCAGCCATACCAAGATTATAATCAGTTGTTTCAATATGTTTGGAAATATAGACCAAAGAGAGTTCTAGAAATCGGAACTGGTATTGGATTCACAGCTGCGAGTATCAAATCCGCCAAACCAGACTGTATTCTAGACACAATTGATTTTGACTCAACTCACATTGAACTTGCCCGAGAAAACCTAAAAGAATTTAAAAACATTAATTTTTTGGTTGGTGAAGCTAAGAATGTATTACCAGAATTAGAGCATGAATACGATTTGATTTTCTTTGATGGCTTTTCACCACAATACCGATTTTTGGTTGAGTTTAATCGACTTCTCAAGGCTAATGGTATATTAATCACCGCTAATTCTCACCTCAAAGGTCCAGCTGGAAGTACTAAAGAGCAATATATGCAAGGATTATCAGACAATTTCAAGTGGAAACTGATAGATGAATTCAATGACACCAAAGTTATTCAAAAACTTTTTTAAACAAAAAATAACTCAAAAAATATGAAACTTAATTTTTATTCTACTGAAAGTCACCAAAAAATCGTACTATCTTTGGGCTTAGTTGTGGCTTTAATCTTAGTTTTTTACCTCGGTTACGTCTATGGTGGTCGAGATCTCAAAGAATCAAAATTACAACCCAGTGTAACTACTATATTAGCTAATGGTAATCGTGAAAATTCCCTTTCTCAAATTAGAATTAGAGACATATACGGTTCTGCTAATAGCAAAGATAAGCAAGTTTTTGGCAAATTTTACTATATCGTGAAAGATGATGGTAATACAGTTTCCACAGATTTACTTTTTAAATTAGATTCGGCACCTCTCAAAGTTATCAATTCTGAAACCAAAGCTACCATTGATACACCAACTGATGTAAATATTGATTTGGCATATCGTAATAATGACGGTCAAAGTTTTGACTACACTAATATAGGTCAAGCGAAGCTCTCAAGTAGTGATTCCAAGACACTTAAACTGGATTTTTCGGCTGTGCTGGATTTTGCTTTGGATCAAAAACAAACTAAATCTCTAGAACGAATAGTCTTTAGACCTGTCAATGTTGATCAATCCAACGTTTATATTGATCGTAATTCTAATTTGCCTTTGAAGGTTAGAGGTGATTCATCTTTGGGTATTAGTGGTGAACCTGCTCCATTTTTTTGGGTTGAAATTTAGTGTCAAACAAATCTATTATGAATAAAAAAAATCTTGGTCAATTTTGGAGTTTTGCTCTAATTATGTTTTATCTTTTTGGTTTTAGATATATAGAGCCTTGGATAATTCCTCCAGTTCAAGCTTGGATTGAGAGTACGGGTGTTTGGGCTGGTTTTAGTTATTTTTTGGCGGGTTTAGTTGCCACTGTAATTGCCCCGATTTCCCTTGGCCCAATCAATGTAGTACTACAAAAAGGATTTGGTTTTTGGACTAGTTTTTTTATTTTTTACTGTTTCATAACCGTTGGTCAGATAATTAATTTTGGTATTAGTCGAAAGTTTGGCTCAAGTTTGGTACATAAGTTTTTTCCATTTTTGGAACATGACCCAATATTTGGCTGGCTACGTAATAATTTGAATCGCAAAATTCCTGATTTGTTCCTTATTTATTGTGGAATGGGTGGAGAAATATTGGCTTATCTACTTGGTCTATCTAAGGTTAAATTTAGTCATTTTTTGTTAGTTATATTAATTACTAATTTGCTTAATTCTTGGCTTTTTGTATCACGTAATTTGGCAATAGGTGATAATGTAATGTTTACTTTTTATAGTATTCTAAGTCTTGCTTTGAGTATGGTTCCTATTTTGGTTGTTTTTAGAAAGGAAATGTCTGGGTTTTGGATTAATTTAAAGCGAGTATTATCAGAAGGTGCCAAGTTGGAGGTGGATTTTAAGCAGAGTAAAAAAGATTTTCAGAATGGTAAACTTAGCCAATTAGAATTTGACACTATAGAGGACAACTACAAACAGACTACAGATAAAGCAATGCATGATTTGTTTTATTCCAAAAAAAGTTAAAAAGTAATTTTGTTTTGTAAGTTAATTGACCTTGTATTAGATATATTCATCAAAAATTAACTACAAAATTGACTATACATATTACTTGGTATAAAATTTATGAGTTATTGACAATTTTATCATTTGTCCCCAGAATTAATTTTGGTTTAAAAATATCGAAAAAACACATACATGTCCACAAAAATAGTCGCAACAATTGGTCCAGCTAGTCTCGACCTTGAAACCCTAACACACTTCAAAAATTCATCAGTAGAGATAGTTCGTATGAATTTTTCTCACGACACAGTTCAAAACCACACAGATAGAGGTCTTTTGGCTAAGTCATTAGGTCTTGATTTACTTATTGATCTTGGTGGTCCAAAGATTAGAATGGGTGAATTTACTAATATAGTAGATCTCAAAAAAGATAGTATCATAGCTCTTGAGTTGCAAGATTTTGAGCAAGAATATCCTTTTGATTATCGTTATCAAGATTCTAATATTATGATTTTACCTTGTCGTTTTGACATTGCTGATTCTACAGAAGCTGGTAAAACTCTTCTAATTGATGATGGTAAAATCGATCTTGATGTTATTGAGATAATCGGTAAAAAAGTATTTTGCAAAGTCAAAGTACCGGGCCCAGTCAAATCTGCTAAAAGCATTAACTTGCCTTATTCTACAGTCAAACTTCCTTTTTTGACCGATCGTGATAAGCACATGCTCCGTGAGACAATTGCAGTTCTTAGACCTGAATATGTAGCTTGTAGTTTTGTCAAAACTCAAAAAGATGTAGATACAATGAGAGATTTTATTCAACATTGCTTGGATTGGTTTGAGATCAAAGACTACTTCCCAAAGATTTGTGTCAAATTAGAAACTCACGAAGTAGTTCAACCAGAAAACCTAGAAGAAGTTATCAAAGCTTGTGACATTGCTATGATTGCCAGAGGTGACATGGCTCTTGAGACTCTTCCAATTCACATTATGGTTCCTTATTACCAAGATGAAATTGTTAGATTAAGCAAATTGCACAACACACCATGTATAGTTGCTACAGAAGCTTTGGATTCAATGATTACTAAGCCTAGTCCATCGCGAGCTGAAATTTCTGACATTTATAGGTCAATTGCTGTCAATAAAGCTGATTATATAATGCTTTCAGGAGAATCTGCTAATGGTTCATATCCTAAAGAAGCTGTATCCATGATGGATTCTATGATCAAACAGTACGATAGATAGAGTTGACAACAAAATTACCTCACAATGTTATTAAGCATTAATTAAAACCCTAGAAATAGGGTTGCTTTTTTAATTTTGACTTTTCTTAACAAACTGTAACTCCAAAGTTGTTGTGCTGAATTTGTTTTTGCATAACTGATACTAATTTTATAACTTTAAAAGTCTAATTAATACTTCTCTGGTTGCTAGACAATCACCAAGGGCGTCGTGAGCTGTAAAGTCATCTTGATTGATTCCAAGTGTATCTTTTAGACCGCCAACTTTGGATAAACTTGTTATAGGAAAAGGTTTTGGAATTCCTTTGAGCTGGGCTTGTAGATTCATAGTATTGACTATAGATTTGGTGTCTATGAAGTCGTTACCAATATATCTAACTAACTCTGAATTCAAATTACATTGATCAAAAACTTTCCACAAAAAACTGTAATCAAACGGCAAGAATTGACCGACCAAAATTGCTTTGTTGTAACCAAAGTACTTGTGTAAAAACGTCAAAAAATCCTTGCAAAAAATTTCGTAAGTAATTCCTTTTTGGATTCGATCAAGGCTAAATCCGTTAACTTCTAACGCTTCTGGATCAACTTCTATATCTACACCAGGATTAACGTCTTGAATGTAACTTTCTACAGGTTTTAGTTGATTATCCAAAACAATTGCTCCGACTTGGATTAAGCCACACTTGGAAGTATTAAGACCAGTTGTTTCTGTATCTATTACTAAGTATTTGGTGTTTTTGAATATAGACATTCTACAAATGTGAAATGATGGTTCGGTTTGGTCAAGTTAGAAATCAAATCAAAATCAAAATGAAATTGTCTTGACAGATTCCATGCAAAAAGTATACTTTGTTTTATTATTTAGTAATAATATGTTTTTTAATTTTATTTGTAGCAAAGTGAAGAATTTTTGTGTCAGAATTAGCAATTTGGTTGTGATACCTATTTTAGTTTTTGTTTTTATTGTTAGTTCCGTATTGTTTTTATCAATCTCAACAAGAGCTTATACTAGTAACTTTCAAAAAAGCGTTAATATCAGAGCTAGAAGTCCTGAAGATTTTGCGTCAGCTAGCTTTCAAGAAACGGTAAGAAAAATGGCTAGTCTTGGAGCTAATAGTATCTCGTTAGTTGTTCAGTATGATCAAAATGGAATCAATGGTACTAACTTTTATTCACGATATGATACACCAACTGATTCGTCAC
>JAYUKQ010000112.1:0-8086 GCA_043764315.1 bacterium
AAGTTACAGCTGGAATGTGTGTTTTATTCCTGATTGAAGGTATAATATTCAAATATCAAGTTATTACAGTTGGTTACGCTGCTCAACGTATTATGTATAATATCAGAGTCAAATTATTTGGTCACATCCAAAATCTCAAAACTGATTTTTTTAGTCAAAATAAAAGTGGTGATTTGATATCGAGAATTAATAGTGATACAACCTTATTAGACAATTTTTTGGGACAATATATATTCTCATTTACTTCATCTTTTTTTGTATTTTTAGCTTTTGGAATTTATCTTTTGGTTCTTAATCCAGTTTTGGCATTAATAGCTTATATTGGAGTAGTTTTTACAATTGTTACAAGCCTGATTCTAAAACCAATAGTTCAAAAAACCAACAAAACCAGTTTGGAAGACAATGGACAATTAAAATCTTATTTGGCTGATAATCTCAATAACTATCAGATTATTCAAGCTTACAATATCACAACTAACTTTTCTAGAGAGTTCGCCTCCTATAATCAAACCAATCAGATAGCTAACTTTAGGAGTAGGGTTTTTACTAATATTTTTAGTCCAATCTATACTGTTGCTGGTAATTTGGCTTTAGTTCTAATATTAATTACAGTATTTTATTTCAAAATTGGTTCTACAGAAGCTTCAATTGGTGCTTTGGTAGCTTTTATTTTTGCAGTAGTTAAATTTTTTCAGCCACTTAGAGAGCTTGGTAGTGTGTTTGCCTCTTTGGCAGAAGCTATTGCAGCTTTGACTAGGATTAGAGATATCTTTAACCAGCCCAAAAGTGAAGTTTTTAGTTCAAACAAAGACAATATTTCTCAATATTTTGTATATAATCAAGGTGATAATTACACGACTGCGATAGAATTTTCTAATGTTTCTTTTGGTTATAATGGAACTAATCAAAAAGTTTTTAACGATATATCTTTTGAGGTTCCAACCAATTCCAAATACGCCATTATTGGACCAACTGGTGAGGGTAAAAGTACAATTGCCAAATTAATTAGTGGTTTGTTATCTCAAGATTCTGGTACAATTAAGATTTTTGGCAAAGAACTCAATAATTGGAGTAGAGAAGATTTTTACAATACTATTGGTTTTATTCTACAAGATCCATTTTTGTTTAGTGGTAGTGTTGCTAGTAATATTGTGTACGGTAATCCCAAATACGAATCTTATAATCTGGCAATTATTCAAGCCTCCAAAGAAGACCAACCTTTAGTACTTAATAATTTGATTCAAGCTCTCAAAGAAGATATTAAGAAGCATGAACTTGATACTATTATTCCTAATTTGGAAGAGTTTTTAACAGTTGAAGTTAACAACAACAGTCAAAACATCTCTCAAGGTCAAAAGCAAATTATCAACTTTGTAAGAGTTTTACTGCGTGAACCAAAGATCCTAATTCTGGATGAAGCAACTGCGAATTTGGACACAATTACTGAACAATATTTACAACAAGTTCTGGATAGACTCAACTCCAAAGTGACTCAAATTATTATTGCTCATCGACAAAATACTATCAAAGACGCTGATTTTGTTATGCTAGTTGGTGGTCAAAAAATAAATGTTGAATCTAAAGTTTAGTACTTTACTCATTGCAAAATTGTCTCTTAAAAATTAACCCTTATCCTGTCATCTCAAGCAAAGCGAAATATCCCATAGTATTCAAATATGTAGGTTTCAAAACTTTGTAAAACTTGATTGGCTTTTGTTCTTAACATTGACAAATTGGACAAATTTAATCTTACTCAAAAGGATATTTTCCATAAATTAATTTAATTATATAACTATGTTCGGAGGTGTAAAAAATGCAATCCAAGGTGTAGGTAATCTAACCAAAGCCCAACAGACTCAAGCTAAATACCAAAAAATGATGCAAGAAATTCGTGTTTCAGGTATTTCCAAAAATGGTAAAGTTACAGTAGAAATGTCAGGAGAACAAAAACTGACCAATGTCAAAATAGATCCATCTTTGATTACTTTTGTTAATGACAACTATATGACTAGTGACGATCAAAACAATATTATTAAGGGTCAAAAAATGATTAGTGATGCAATTTTGGAAGCTTCAGAAGATGCAGTCAGCAAAGTTCAAACTGAAATGATCAAAAAAATTCAAGATAATGGCGGACTTGGAGAAATGATGGAAATGTTTCAATCAATGAAGTAATTTTTATAGATTAAACAGCTCATCAAAACTTTCACCTGTCATCCAGAAGCTTGTATGAAGGATCTAAAATATCAACACCAATTTAAGCCCAATAATATATACCCTACAAAGGGTATTTTTTAATTGACTATTGTCGGAGTACTGTGCAAGATAAACCAAAAAAGTGTAGTTATCAGTAACAAAATTGAAAGTTTTATCCAGTTGGACTTGGAAACAACCAAAATTTGGATCATATTATACAAAGTCACAGTTTATTAATATGTTGTCTAGTTTTTGTATTTTTTATTACTAGTTTATAATTACAACAACTTAAAATTATTTTTCATTTATTACCTTATACTCATTTTACTAATTACAATTCAAAACTAATTTACACCAAATTGCCCGTTCAAAAATCCAAATATCGAAATTGCCAAAAACCGCACAAATCAATTCAACTATAAAATTCTCGAGCCTTTGGCTAACCCCTTTAAAAAAGGCTAACTTAGCTCTAAGTAATTTTGAAATTGAGGATTTAATTGGAGTTTCGATATTTGGGTTTGTTAACAGTAATTGATTGCCAAACTAGAATTAATATCATAATTAGCCCAATAATTCCGAATTCAAATGAGATATTCATCCACACATTGTGTACTGGTTGCCACCGCCAACTCTCTAAGCTATTGAAGTTATTTGCCAAATATTGAGGATAATAGCCAGAACCAATTATTTTGTCTACAAGTGGTAATTGCCAAAAACTATCTAGCCACAATTGCCAATCTTGAATTCTGTATATATCTTTGCGAAAAACAGAAAACCAACCAATAACAAGACCAAAACCAACTATAATTTTGAGTGTTAAAAACCAATTTGGCTGCTTGGTAGATGTAAGTAGTTTGTACCACCACAATAAAAATAAACTTAGCCAAGCCAATCTTGAAAAAGATAGAATCAAGCATAAAGTTGCCAGAGTTAGAATTAACCTAATTCCAAACGATTGTTTAAAATTAAAAATTAGTTGTTTTGCCAAGCCAAGAATATTAGGTTTTTTGGAACCGATAAAAGGTGAATATTTGAGCTTCTGATTCATAGCCCAAGCCAGTATAATAAGGGCTAATCCACCCAAAATATTTGGATGCTGTGTCAATCCATAACCTCTAAGTAATTCGCCTTGCCTAGCAATTTGACTTAGAACTCTAACGTCTAGTTGAGGTTCGGTTGGCAACCCCAAAGATCTTCCTACAAAAACTTGATGACTAGCAGCTGCAAAATTCAATATTAGAACAATTATAACCAAATATTTTTTCCAATCAAAACTAAATGGTTTGAATTTTTTGACTAATCCAAAAACATTTCCAAATAAAACGGAGGTAATTATAGCTGGCAACGATGAGCTAATCAAAAAGTGATCAAACAATGAATACAATCCCAAAACTAATTTTAGATTATTAGGTAACTTGGGTAAAATTAACAACCAAGTCAAAAGTCTCAAACTTTGCAGAAGTAGACCTGTAGCTGGTGCTTGTATTGAGTAAGATAGTGTGCTTCCAACAAGCCATGTTGCCAGTGAGGCTAATAATATGTGATATAATTTGGAGTTGATTTTGTATTTTGCAAAAGCTTCTTCTCGGTAGCCCAAACTATCAGCAAAAATTTGTGTAGGATTATTTTTTGATTTGATCAAATTCTCTGTGAGAAGTGTTATATTACTATTTTGACTAATGCTTTTTTTGAACCAAAAATTCAAACTATTGACAACAAGATATGGAATCAAAATCAAATCTGAACCACTAAGGATTAGATCCAAAAAATTATTTTGAGTTGGAAGATTCAGTGTTCTGTATAGATTAACTTGCTTAAAACAAAACAAAATTATTCCTACAATAAAAATTAAGCTTAATATTTTGAGCAAAAAAACAAAAATACCTAGCCACGAATTAATCTGTTTGTGATTCAAAATGTAACTCAAACCATTATTTATAGTTGATTTTGGCACAGTTGAATTGCTGTAAATTGAATTCATATAATGAACCAAAGCTTGTTTGAACTGGGTCATGATGTCAAACTTATTTCTTGAGGTTTAACAATGTTGACAAGTAGGTATTTGTGGTTTTTAATTGCCAGATATGAATCGGAATAATAAAGAGGATTTAGGCACTAACAAAAGCTATTTGGATTCTAATTCATCTAGCAATTGGAAGTATCGTTTTAAGGATTGGCAATATCAAGCTGATAAGTTTTGGCATATTGTTTGGCCTATTAACTGGTCTAATATTAGAAATTATCAATTATTAATCAATACCCTAGAGAATACTACGAGTTTAATCAAAGGAATCTTGGCGGTTTGTGTAGTTGGAAGCCTTCTGTCTAGTATATTTTTGTTGCAGGGTTTTTATATTGCCCTAACTGTAGAATCAGCCAATCAAGGTGGAGAATTCAACGAAGCTATTTATGCCCAAAGTTTTAGCACTATCAATCCGTTACTCTCCGCTTCCAATGACACCGACCGCAAAGTTACAAGTCTAATCTACCATCCGTTATATCGAGTTATTTATCCAGATTTTTTGAACTCTGAAGAGAATCTTAAGATAGAACCAATTTTGCTAAAATCAGAACCAATTTTGATTGATCGAGATGGTGAAAAGTCTATTAGATTAGAACTAAAAAATGATATTAAATGGTCTGATGGTTCGAATATAACTAGCGAGGATATAGTTTATTCTTTTGATAGAATTAAAGAGTCTAACGGAAACACTGATTTTAGAGATATTTTGGCTAACTATAAGATTATTACTATAAGTCCGACAGAAATGGAAGTCAGTTTGATTAATAAGAATCGTAACTTTAACCTTCAACTCAAATATTTGCTTAATTTTGCACCAGTATCCAAGAAGTATTTTGAGGACAAAAACCTCGATGCTATAATTCGCTCACCCAAAGCAATTCAAAATCAAATTGTTAGTGGCTATTATACAATTCCACTCAAAGTTAAAATAGATGGTAAAGAAACCAACAACCCTGTTCAATCTACCAATAGTACATTTAGTTCAATTGTTTTGGAAAAAAACCTACAAAATATTTATAAGCCAGTTATGATTCAAAGGTATATTATCAAAGTTTATCCAGATTTGATTGATACTGGTGGTTTTCCCAATCCTTCATTGGAGCGTGCAAGTGTAACCAAAAAAGTAGATTTATTTAGTCGTTTTTTGAATTACAATAATAGTATCTCACCAAGTTACATTAAAGACAAATTTCAACTAAACCAAAAAATTGTTCCAACTAATACTTATTACACCATGTATGCCAACACTCAAGCTGGTCAATGGTTAATTAACAGTGGACTTAGAAAATACATTTTTTGTGGCTTAGAAGGTTTTGAATTAGACAAAAATAGTTGGTCAGTAGAATCAATTCCACGAGAAAGGCAAGTTGTTCCGATTCAATTTGGTCGTCATAATAAATATGATCCGATCAAGTGTTTGACTAGTCGGCAAGAACTTCTGGATCAAAAAAACAAAAACGGTCGTAGCACTTATACCCAATCTAGCAAAGAAATTCAACTTGACTCCAAAGAAATCAATCTTAATATTTTAACTTTGGAAGACTTGTCAGAGATGACCAAACAGATTCAAGTCAAACTTGATCAAAATGGGATCAAATCTTATCTTACTTTAGCCAAAGATTCCGATGATCTGGAGCAAAAAATTGCAGCCAGAGCTTACAACTTAATCTTTTTACCAACTACAACTATCTCCAAAGATATTTATCCTATGTTCGGCTCCAAAACTCGCAATATTGCTAGTCTAAACAAAAATAATAGAATTGGCTTAGAAGCTGACAAATTTGGAGAAGGTGTAGACAAAATGATCAAAGATTACTCCGATTCGTACGCCCAAAATACTGAAATAAAAACTAAATTAGTTGACTTATTTGCTAACGAATACATTTCAATCAATCTTTTTAGAGCCAAAAATGAAATTAATTATTCCAGCCGAGTCAAATTAACTAATTCCAACTTTGATAACCTTCTGACTTTTGGACAAGATATATATAATCAAACTAGCTCTTGGTATGTTTCAACCAAGCGAAAATTTAGATGGCTTTAATCTAAAATCAAATATTTATTAACTCAAAATTACCTTGTTAGTCGCAATACCTTGACAAATTTTGCAAAGTTTCTCAAACTCTCAAAAGATTATTTCAATCTATTTATTTTATATATTTTTTTATGGCTGAAGCATTTAACCGTGGTAAAGTACACATGAATGTAGGAACTATTGGTCACGTAGATCATGGTAAAACTACACTTACTGCTGCACTTTGTACCTATTCTGCAAAAAGTGGAAACGCAAAAGCAAGAGATTACGCATCTATTGACGCTGCACCTGAAGAAAAAGCTCGTGGTATTACTATTAACACTGCTCACGTTGAATACGAAACTGCTGTTAGACATTACGCTCATGTTGACTGTCCTGGTCACGCCGACTACGTAAAGAACATGATTACTGGTGCCGCTCAAATGGACGCAGCTATTCTTGTTTGTGCAGCCACTGATGGTCCAATGCCTCAAACTCGTGAACACATTCTTCTTGCTAAACAAGTTGGTGTACCAAAAATCGTTGTTTTCCTAAACAAATGCGATATGGTTGACGACGAAGAAATGATCATGTTAGTCGAAGAAGACATTAGAGAATTATTGACTAAGAATGGTTTTGATGGTGAAAACACTCCTATCGTTCAAGGTTCAGCTCTCAAAGCTCTTGAAGGTGATGCAGCTTGGGAATCCAAAATTGGTGAATTGCTCAATACTCTTGACACATACTTAGAAGACCCAATTCGTGATACTGATAAACCTTTCTTAATGGCTCTTGAAGATGTATTCACAATTACAGGTCGTGGAACAGTAGTTACTGGTCGTATCGAAAGAGGTGTTGTTAATATCAATGATACAGTCGAAATCGTAGGTCTCAAAGATACTATGTCAACAGTTGTAACTGGTATTGAAATGTTCAACAAACAACTTGATAGAGGCCAAGCTGGTGATAATGCTGGTGTACTTCTTAGAGGTGTAAATAAGGATCAAGTACAAAGAGGACAAGTTTTGGTCAAACCAAAATCAATCACTCCACATACTGAATTCGAAGCTTCTATCTACATTCTTACCAAAGAAGAAGGTGGTCGTCACACTCCATTTCTTTCAGGTTACAAACCTCAATTCTACATTAGAACTACAGATGTAACTGGTACAATCAGTTTCGTTGATACCTCAAAACAAATGGCTTTGCCAGGAGACACTGAAGTATCTATCAAAGTAGTTCTAGAAAAACCTGTAGCTATTGAAGATGGTATGAGATTCGCAATTCGTGAAGGTGGTAGAACCATTGGAGCTGGAGTTGTCGCTAAGATTACCAAATAGTTATCAATTATATTTTCCCTCGCTTATTAATCTAGTAAGGGATTATTTTTTAAATTAATTTTTTGACATGTCAAATATAGAATTGTTACCACTACGAGAAACTGCAACATTACCTCTCTCAAATAATCAAATTGAATTTTTGAAAAATTGTTTAGCTCTTAGAGAAAACGATTGTCCAAATCAAGACGGTCAAGGTCATTGTACAATATCGGCAGCTGAATGTGAGGATTATCATAAAGATGATTAATTATTACTCACTATATAAGTGAGTGTTTCTTGAAAAAATAAGTTATTTCTTCTTAAAAAAACAAATTCTACATTGCATAGTTTACTTTGTTATCAAATATATACTTGACAAAGTTGGCAAAGCTTGTTAATTTTATGGTTGTGTTGATTTGGATTTTTTAGTCCTTACAAGTCAGATTATTAGATCGTTTTAGACGGGGATCGTCTAATGGTAGGACTATAGTTTTTGGTGCTGTCTATCGGGGTTCGAATCCCTGTCCCCGTACC
>JAYUKQ010000113.1:0-2381 GCA_043764315.1 bacterium
TCGGCTACACCTATCTATCACAAGTTTGTCCAGCAGGCTATTGCACTTAAGCCCAAATATGTGAGTTTCATAATCCCATCACGTTGGTTTGCTGGTGGCAAGGGTTTGGATGAGTTTAGAAGTCAAATGCTATTTGATACTCATATTAGCCACTTGGTAGACTATCCCAATGCTAGCGATTGTTTTCCTGGGGTAGAAATCAAAGGTGGTGTGAGTTTCTTTTTGTGGGACAAAAACCACAGTGGTGATTGCACTATAAAGTCAATGAATGGCGACGAAATCGTCTCTGAGATGACTAGACCACTGTCAAGCTATGATGTATTCATACGACATAATCAGGCTATAAGTATATTAGAAAAAGTGGAAGCTCTGGGGGGGGTACGTTAGATAAGAAAGTTTCAAGTAGAAAGCCATTTGGATTTGCGACCAATTTTACTGATTTTCAGGAGAGTGAGTTTGAAGGTGGTGTGAAGATATATGCTCGTGGGAGAACTGGCTGGGTCAAAAAAGAGATTATCAAGGTGCATCCAGAATGGATCGATAAATACAAGGTTATATCTTCAATGGCTTACGGAGCAGGAAGTGAATTTCCGCACCAAATAACAGGAAAACCAATTTGCATTACACCAAATAGTTGCTGTACAGAGACTTATTTGGTAGTTGACACATTTGATAATCAGCAAGAGTCACTTAATTTAGCTACATATCTTAGAACCAGACTTGTGAGGTTTTTAATTTCTCTAAAAAAGAACTCTCAACATTTAACCAAAGATAGGTTTGCTTTTGTCCCTGATCTGGATATGAATATTGAGTGGACAGACGAAATGCTGTATGCCAAATACAAGCTCACAAGTCAGGAAATAGACTTTATTGCTAGTATCGTCAAAGAAATGTAAAAACAATATTTATGCCAGAAATATATTCTCAAATCATCCCAAAAATCTACGCTTACACCACCAAGGAACACAAACCAAAAGGCTGGATCAAAGTTGGGCAGACTATCCGCAAAAGTGTAGATATTCGTATCAAAGAACAAACCCAAACATCTAGCCCAGAAGCGGATACTGTAGAAATATTGTATGAAACTGAGGCTATTACAAATAATGGCAAAACATTTAGTGATCACCAAATACACAAAAAACTTGAGGAAAAGGGCTATAAGAGACTACAAGGAGAGTGGTTTGAGTGTAATGTTACCAGCTTAGAAAATGTTATTTTGGAAATCAAAACTGGTAGGGAATTAGAAAATACAAGAACCAACAACTTTGGAACTCGTCCAGAGCAGCAAGAAGCAATAGAATTAACCAAAAACTATTTTACAGCAAACACAAAATCCAAAGATGGCAAAGCCCCGCACTTTCTCTGGAATGCTAAGATGCGTTTTGGAAAGACATTTACCAGCTACAAGTTAGCACTAGAAATAGGTTGGACGAAAATAATGATTTTGACATACAAGCCAGTTGTGGCTAGTGCATGGAAAGAGGATTTGCAAAACCACATTGATTTTGAAGGCTGGCAATTCATTGGGAAAGACGATCGGTATGAAGAGATAGATAATACAAAGCCCTTTGTTTGGTTTGCTAGTTTTCAAGATATTATGGGACGTGATAGAACTGGTAGTATCAAAGAAAGGTTGGAAGCAGCTCACTTAATCGATTGGGATTGTGTGATTTTGGATGAATATCATTTTGGTTCATGGCAAAATAGTGCAAAAGATTTGTACGATGGAGAGACAGCTAAAGAGTCAGGATTGGAATTTGAAAAGTATGAGGTTGATGAAGAATCATTACCGCTCAAAGTAAATAATTTTTTGTATTTGTCTGGGACTCCATTTCGTGCTATTGCTACGGGTGAATTTTTGGAAGATCAGATATACAACTGGACTTATGCAGATGAGCAAAGAGCAAAGCAAAACTGGGATAAATCCAAAGGATCAAATCCGTATGAAATTCTGCCTCAAATACAGCTCCTAACCTATGAACTACCTGACAAAATACGTGAAATAGCTATGAAAGGTGAGAATGATGGTTTTAGTCTCAACGAGTTCTTTAGAGCTGAATTAAAAAATGGTATTTATAACTTTATACACACAAAAGAAGTGCAGATGTGGCTGAATATGATTCGTGGAAATGAGTTAATATCAAAAAATATCCCTGGACAAGAGAATTCGACACCTCCACTACCATACCAAGATATTAGACTTGTTGGGTCTCTAAATCACACCTTTTGGTTTTTACCATCAGTTGCTTCTTGTAACGCTATGGGCGAACTTTTGAAACAAAGGCAAAATGTTTTTTATCAGGGTTATGAAATAATAGTGTGTGCAGGTACTCAAGCTGGGATTGGTGAAGCTGCTTTTCAAAATGTCAAAAATAAAATTG
>JAYUKQ010000114.1:0-7835 GCA_043764315.1 bacterium
GACCTATTTAAAACAAATTAAAATTGTATTATGGTTGTATTATCAAGTTTCAAGTTGTCAGCTCAAAAGTTTTTTACAATAGAAGATTATGATAGTGTAGAATCAGTCGAAACAATTGGAGAAGAATTACGTAATCTGACAAATCCTGAAACTAACGACCACTTTGAATCAGTTTTTGGTGAATTGTGCCGACAAGATGATTTGGATTCTGAAAAATCGAAAAACTTAATATCTAAACTTAGAGAAATGCTAAAAAAAGATCGTAACGGTGAATTTGAACATTTGGGCTCATTCCAAAGTTTAATAATGCAGCTAACACCTGCAATTAGAATCCAAAGAGGATTGTAACTTACAATTTTTTGATATAGTTTTGACAACTAATAGTGGATTAAGTTCTATTAAATCAATATGATTATTTCCAACCAAGACAATAGCAGAGATAGTGGGGAAGAATTTCTTGAGACAAATAAAAGTACCAAAACTAAAAAAACTAAAGCTACAGAACCTTCCACAATCCAAAAACTTGAACAAGAAGAAGATGCAATTCAACTTCGACCAAGTAGATTAGATGAAGTTGTAGGTCAAACTAATGTTGTTAGACAACTCAAACTCATCTTAGAATCCTGCCAAATTAGATCGGCAATGCCAGAGCATATTATGTTCTATGGACAACCTGGACTTGGTAAAACTACTTTGGCTAATTTAATCGCCAACGAAATTGGAGCCAACTTCAGAGTAATAACCGCACCTTCTCTCCAAAAAGTGGGTGATATTGTGGGAATTCTAGTGGGACTGGAACCTAGGACAGTTTTGTTTATTGACGAAATTCACAGACTCAAAGCTCCACTAGAAGAGACTCTTTATTCCGCCATGGAGGATCACAAAGTCGATATTGTTATGGGAAAAGGTCACGGAGCTAGCACACTTACTATGGATGTTAATCCTTTTGTACTCGTTGGAGCTACTACCCAACTAGGCAAATTATCCAAACCACTCAAAGACAGATTTGCTACAATATTCCAGCTAGAAACCTACTCTGATCTTGATATGCACAAATTAATTGAGAGAAGCTGCTTGATTATTGGTTTGAACCTGACAGAAAATGCCATTAGTTTGGTGTGTGATAGAGCTCGAGGTGTGCCAAGAATTGCTAATAATATTCTCAAAAGGATTCTCGATTATCAAGTTGTGTTAGGTTCAAATAAACTCACAATTGACCAAGTAAAAAATATCTTCACCGATCTTGGAATTCACGCTCAAGGTTTGACTAGGTCTGATTTGACTTATCTAAAGGCTTTACAAGGTGGCTCAACGCTAGGTCTTAGAACACTAGCTTCTATCCTTCAAGAAGATATAGACACAGTGGAACAAGTCATAGAACCTTACCTTCTTCATCTTGGTCTAATTGACAAAACTATCTCTGGAAGATCCTTGACAACAAAGGGTAAAAGCCTCTTATTATAAACATATAATTTTGGCTTAAAATACGTCTTTAGAGCAAAATAAAAGACACTTGTTAGATTTTTAATTCTAAGTAGTTTTTCTTTATGCTAGACAAAAATTTGCTAAACCAACTCAAAAACCAAAGTGACAAAAAAAGAAAATCTCATCGTTTCACTACTATGCCAAATGCACAAGTAAAAAAAGTGGATAATCTGAATTTTGGAACTAGACCAAAAACAATAATTAACCTTCGGGTCAAATTAAGTGCAGATCAAACTTTAATCACCTACCCAGTTATTGATAGATCCAAATTAAATGCTCTCAAATCCAAGATTGAAAACAAATACAAAATACAACTTAAAGATCAACTAGAAACAAAAAATTTAGAACCAAAACTAGAATTTGATCACACAAAAAAGTCGTCGCCAACAGAACCAAAATTTTTGACTTATTCTAGTTTGAATATGCCACAAACAGTAATCTATACAAGTCCTAGCTTCAGTGGTTCAATTTTCTATAATCCAATTTTTAATAAACACTTACAATTGAGATTAGTAACTTCTTTGGCTCTCATAGCTCTGATAGTTTTTGGTAGTGGTTTATTTTTTAGCTCTATGCCAGCTAACTTTGACCCAAGTCGACTAGCAACTGCAGACCAAAAATCTTCACTAACCCAGACCGAACTAAAACAGACCATCTATAAAACTTGGGTAGAATCATATAACTATGGACAATATTCATCACCAGAAGAAGATTTAGATAAAGATGGATTAACTAATTACGAAGAGTTTTTGATTAGTTCTAACCCAATGACACCTTTTTCTTGCAACGCTAAGATAACCGACATTCAGAATCTATCTAATCTAATTAACCCTAGTACCTGCAAAGCAATTGATTTGACTAATCCTGACGAAATCAACAAATTCCGTGAAGTTATAACCATCCCAGAAATTAACATAGAGATTGAAAGACCAAATCCTAACAAAGTCAAAAAAACTGAAAATACCCAAAAAAAGACTACAGAATCAACTAATACAACTAATATATCCGACAAACAAGAATACAGTTTTGCAACCAATAATTAAACCCATTAAAATGGTGTTTTTTGTTTATTTTAAAAGTTTTTATCGGTTTCGTAAACTACTGAATCCTTGACAATTTTTAGCAACCTATATAGACTGTTGCTAGTGGTTAAAACCTAATAATTAAGAACTTTTAGAATTAATTCTAATGTACTTTTTTTTAGTTTTGCACTTAACTTACTCAATTCAACTAAATACAGTTGAGCAAAGTTTTGACAAAATATTAACCCTAACTAAACTAAACTTCCATATTATGAATATACAACCCATCGGCAATCGTGTATTAGTAGAACTAGCCAAACAAGCCAAAACAACAGCTTCAGGATTCATCATTTCGGCTGAAGACAAAACCGAACAACAAAAAGGAATTATAATTTCCGTTGGAGAAGGATTCGGTGAAGAAAAGGACCTTATGAAAGAATTCCACGTTGGACAAACTGTACTTTTTGGTCGTTACGGCGGCGAAGAAATCAAAGATGATTCTGGTGAAATTTCACACAAGATAGTTAACGCCAAAGATATTTACGGAATAATCAAATAGTCTATATGGGTGGAAGAAATTTTGCTAGACCTAAACTTGAATCACTTGAAAGAATGAGTGATTTAAAAAAAGTTACCACAATTGATGGTATTAACCAACTTTGTGAAGAGTTTAATTTGCCACTGATCACCTCTATTCATGAGTTATCCAAACCCTTAGACGACATGGAAAATGAGTTGTTAACATATACTTTATTTGGTGTAGAACGACCGATACTAAACCAGTATATAGAAAATTTAAAAGAATTTTTGATGGAAATTAGAAAACAATAAAACAAATCACTATACAATTATGTCTATCTATACACATTCACTCAAAACCGCAACCAAGTCAGTTGAATCACTCAAAGCAATTGTCTCAAAATTGCCAGCATATTTGGATTCCAAAAAAGCCATGAGAGGTGATAACTTGATTTCGGAATCTTACACACTAGAATCTAGAATTGCTCCAGATATGCTTCCTTTGGTTAGACAAGTTCAAATCGTCAGTGATAACCTTAAAGGAATGGCAAGTAGAATGGCAGGAGTCGAAGCTCCCAAAATGGAAGATAACGAATCTAGTATTGCTGAATTAATAGTTAGACTCGAAAAAACCATTGAATTTGCCAAATCTATTCCAGAATCAGCCTTTGAAGGTGCTGCAAATCGCCAAGCTACAACTCCATGGATTCCAGGTAAGTACCAGACTATGGAAGATTATCTAGTTGAATCAGCTATTCCTAATCTGTATTTTCACATTACCACAGCTTATTGTATTCTCCGTTCGCTTGGTATGCCAATTGGCAAACAAGACTTTATTGGCGGATTAACCCTTCACGATATAGAGTAAAATAATAAATTCAATTTTGTATGTCTGCTGTAATTCAAATAACCAAAAACACTCAAACTTCAGATTTTCTTAACTATATTCAATCTAAGTACCAACTTTTGACTGAAGAAGAGATAATTAGATTGTTAATTTCTAAGGAGTATCATTTTTTGCACAGTCAGGAGGTGGACGAAACAGAGTATCTATTGTCTAATCCAGCTAACAAAAGAAGGCTTGAAGATGCAATAAACCAAAAACATTCTTCATCCAAAACGTTTCAAAGTTCCGACGATCTCAAAAAACTGTAATCAAAGATAAAGCATTAGAAGATATGCAATATTGGCTCAAAAATGATCGTAAAATACTATCTAAAATTTTTGACTTAATAGATAATTGCAAAAATACGCCTTTTGAAGGAATTGGCAAACCAGAACCTCTCAAATATTCACTTGCCAGTTATTGGTCTAGAAGAATCAATCAAGAGCATAGGCTAATATACAAAATTGAAAACGATAGTCTAATAATAATCCAGTGTAGATTCCATTACACATAAACCCAACAACCTTTAATTTTTATACCATTATGTTTATCAAAATCAACAACAAAACTAGTATCTCTTACGTTCTAGCTTCATCAATTATCAAAGTTACATTCTCCAATTCTGACGAAGGCAAGATTTTCTGCGATCTAATCACAACTGAACAAGTCAGTGGAACAACTCACAACTATGACAACAGAAGTACACAAACAACTTCAGCTTCCAAGTCAATCCGAGTCTTCAAAGAAACCAATGAAGAATCCTACAATCTAATTAAAGAAATGGTAGAGGGTAAATAAGCCTCACCCTAACCCGCTCCTAAGTGAGAGAGAACAAAAACAATTGCAACTGTCATCATGAACTCGATTCAGGATCTAAAAAGTTAAAATACTTATATAATATGTTTATTAAAGTAATACAAAACAAAGAGATTATTTTTGTTAATATCAATCATATAGTCTGTGCGATTCCAGGCAAAGACAAGAATGATAATAGCTTTTTGAAATTAGAGCTTTCAACATATCAGGAAGGTAGAATTGGAATGGAATTCCTTGGTCAAAGTCTTTCGATTCAGCCAAGAACTATGGAAATATATCAAAAAAATAATCCAGAAGCTTATTCAAAATTAACCACCTTAATAACAGAATTTTAATTCTTAATTATAAATCCTTAATCAACCCAAATTATGTCCAAAAAAATTATCAAATACGGAACAGATGCCCGCAAAGCTATTCAAACTGGTGTTAATGCAGTTGTTAATGCTGTCAAAACCTCTTACGGACCAGTAGGCAGAACTACAATTATTGCTCAATCTTACGGTTCCCCAGTAGTCACTAACGATGGTGTAACTATCGCCAAAGCTGTCGAACTAGAAGGTCTTGAACAAATGGGAGTCGCTCTCGTTCAACAAGCTGCCAACAGAACTAACGACAAAGCTGGCGATGGAACAACCCTCACTACAGTTCTAACTGGTGCCTTGATCAACGAAGGAATCCGTGTTGTTGAAGCTGGTTCTGATCCTGTCAAAGTCAAGGTTGGAATTAATAAAGCTGTAGCTTTTGCTCAAGATTATCTTAACAAAGCAACCGTTCCAGTCAAAACCAAAGAAGACAAAGCTAACGTCGCTCGTATCTCAAGTCGCTCTGATGAAATTGCCAATATGGTGGCTGAAATACTAGAAGAAGTTGGTGATAACGGTGTCGTAACTGTCCAAACTGGTGATTCTAACAAGATTGAAAAAGAAGTTGCTCAAGGAATGCAATTCGACAAAGGTTACAAATCACCGTATTTCGTTACTGACACTAACAAAATGGAAGCTGTCGCTGACAAACCAATGATTTTGGTCACTGATCGTAAAGTCACTTCAATTCAAGATGTTGTCCCTGTCATTGAAGCTTTGGCTCAAATGGGCAAAAAAGAAATGGTAATTATCGCTGAAGATATTGAAGGTGAAGCTTTAGCAACTTTTGTACTCAACAAAATGCGTGGTGTATTCAATGTTTACGCTGTTCAAGCTCCTGCTTTTGGAGATCGTCGCAAAGCTATGCTCGAAGATATTGCAGTTCTAACTGGAGCAACTTTTATTTCCACTGATCTTGGAATGCAACTCAAAACTGCCACTGTAGAAGATTTAGGTTCGGCTGACAAAGTGATTATGACCAAAGATACAACCACAATTGTAGGTGGAAAAGGTAATTCCAATGAGGTCAATCTTAGAATTCGGATGATCCAAACTGGTGTCAATGACACAACTAGCGAATATGATCGGGAGAAGTTAATGGAAAGATTAGCCAAAATGGCAGGTGGCGTCGGAATAATCAAAGTCGGTGCTTCCAGTGAAGTCGAAATGAAAGAACTCAAATACGTCGTGGAAGATGCACTTAATGCTACCAAAGCAGCTGTAGCTGAAGGTGTTGTTCCCGGAGGAGCTTCAACCTTAGTTAGAATTTCTACAGCTTTGTCAGATCTATACACTGACAATGAAGATGAAAAAATTGGAATTACAATTCTTCAAAGAGCTTTGTTAACACCATTTCGTGCTATTGCTGAAAACTCTGGTATGTACGATATCTCTGTAGTAATGCAAGAAATTGCCAAATCTCCAAAAGCTGGTTACAACTTCAAAACCATGCAACCAGTTGCAGATATGCTTGCAAGTGGAATCATAGATCCTAAGATGGTACTTAGAGAAGCTATCGATAATGCAACTTCTGTAGCAAGTTCAGTAATCACAACTCAAGTTGTCATCTGCGACGAACCAAAAGAGGAATCTGCACCTGCAATGGGCGGCGGAATGGGCGGAATGTACTAAAATACATAACTAACCACCCTCTTGATAATAAAGAGACAAATCACAACCTACTCATAAAAACTACAAAAAAAACTACCCTGATATTATTCAGGGCTTTGCGTTGGTCTTATTGAGTCAAACTTCTTCATGTTCTTACCTTACCTGTAAAAATGAAGTGTTTCCAGATTCACCTTCTGGTGCGCTAATTAAATTATACTCATTTCACTAATTACAGTTCAAAACCAATTTAAGTCAAATTGCCCCTTGCTAAGGGGCTGGCAGCGAAGCTGACTGGGGTTTTTTTCGGAGTTAAGAGTTTACAAGTGTTGTGTTTAGTGAAAGGAGTATAACACTTACTAATATCCAGTTAACTCAAATCTCTGCACTCCAAATTCTGTAATTATATTGTAATTTTAGCTTTGATTAATAAGTTATTTAAATCTTAGTTTTGGAGACAATATTATCAATAGTTTTTTGTTCATTTTCTGGAAGAATTTTATCAACCATCACTCTTACAAATACAGTATTTTTGCCATTTTTTTGTTTTAGAGTTGTTGGAGTTTCCGTCACACGATGAACAAAATCACACATATCTACTTGATTACTTTCCATAAAAGGTTGTTTGTTAGTTTCTTTTAGAGTTCTGTATTTTTTGTAAGCAGCTTTGAATTGATCACTGGCTGGAGTTATGTAATTAGGCTTATACACATAATTATAACCAATTTGTTTGCCGTCTTGAGATTTTAATTTTTCTCTGAACCAGCCGTTACTAATGTCAAGAACATCATCTTTGACTAGGCAAGTTCCACCTGCGTCGCGACCATTGTTATCAGAATAAAAAGTCAAATTCAAATTGATAGGATCTTTTTTGAGGGTCAAAACATAATTGACCACCTCACCTTCTTTGTTGCGATCATTCTCAATCGCCTTGAAGGAAGTTCCCTCCACTGGAATTGATAGGTTTGGAAAAAATTTATTTTTGTAATCTTCATTTAGAACTCTCTCGTTGACTTTTCCATCTTCGTATTTGACATTGGTTCCTACTGGTTTATCAGCTTTGGAGTTCATGCCTTGTTGTGATGTTTTGTAGTAGAATAAGCCACCGACAATGACTACAAGTAGAAGACTAACACT
>JAYUKQ010000115.1:0-7667 GCA_043764315.1 bacterium
GCTTCTTTGTTTTTTGGCATATTAAAATAGTAGAACCATTTAGTTTAATAAAGGTCAAGCTCTTAAGATAAATTTTGTCTTTTCTTAGTTTGACCACAAGTAGACTTTAAGAGTAAGTTACTTGTCATGTATCAGTTTTTAATTTTTGCGGGAATTGGTGTTATGAACACGGCTCTGGATTTTGTGTTATGGCACGGACTAGTCAAATTATTCAAGTCAGATTGGCATTTTTTTGGTCGCACGATTAACAATTATACTTATTGCCAAAGTATTTCTTATGCAATTGCTGTGATTTTTAGTTTTTTTATGAATAAGATTTTTGCTTTTAAGTCCGAAGGTAATTTTGCAATTTTTATTTTACTCAATCTTTTGGCTTTGGCACTTTCGACTACGGCGATCAACTTGGCAACCAACCACAAAGCTTTAATCATTTCCAGATTTCCTTTTTTATCCAAGCATTTTTATTCAATTATCAAACTTAGCGTGGTACTGTTTACAATGTTAATTTCCTATTTTGGTTACAAATATCTAGTTTTCTAATGTCTTATATTCTTTTTTGTGACGGCGGTTCTCGTGGTAATCCTGGTCCAAGTGCTGCTGGTTGGGTGATTTTTGAAACGAATACAGCTTTGAATTCTCCTTTGATTTATCCCAAAAATCGAGATCAAGCTTCGGCTATTGCCAATTCTATTACATCAGAGCCAAGTTTTTCTTCTTTCAAATTCTTGGGCAACACAACCAATAATGTAGCTGAATGGTCTGGTTTGATTCATGGTCTGGAGGATATTTTGAAATTAAACTCTAAGCCTCAAGATGTTTTGGTTCTCTTAGATTCTGAATTGGTATGTAAGCAAGTCAAAGGAATCTACAAAGTCAAACAACCTCATCTAATTCCACTTTCTAGGCAAGTCAAATCTTTGGCTCAAAAAATTGGTAGATTCGATATTGCTCATATTTTTCGTGAAGATAACAAATTAGCCGATGCAATGGTTAATCAATGTTTGGATTCTCTGTAAGATAAAAGTGTAGTATTTGCTTTTATATCCTAAGTCAAGTTCAGGATAATAACCTTGTGGTTGAGTATAATAGGTGAGACTTTTAGGATAATATTACAAATTTAATATTTCAAGCATTTAATCAATTTTTATATCTAACATGTCCAATTCTAGTGATTACAAATATGGTTTTACTTCAGATCTTAATCAAGATATTTTTCCTATTGGTCTAAGTGAAGCTATTGTCAGGCAAATTTCTCTCAAAAAAAATGAACCTAATTGGTTACTTGTTTATCGACTCAAAGCCTTTGCTTTTTGGCAAAAATCCCAGCAACCTAACTGGGCAAAACTCAACATTACTCCAATTGACTACCAAAGCATTAGCTATTTTGCGGAAGTCAAAAAACCACCAACCACCAAACCTTTTTCCGAAACCAAAAAAGAATGGCTTGATAGTTTGAAAATTAGTTAAAATTCAGATTGACAAAAACCCAAACAGGGACTTGAATTGTTGTATGACTGTTGCTCAATTTTTGGCTAGGTGCCGTAATTATTGGTACATTTTAGTTTTTTTGCCTTTACTATTTACAGCAATTGGCTACACCAAATTATCTAGTAATACTGATTATCGAGCTAGTATTAGCTTGGGTTTGGCAGCTAATAGTCCTGATTTTCCTTTGGCAAGTGGCGAGAATTACGATAGATATTTGACAACTCTTTCAGAATTTTTGGCTAATAGACTTAAGTCAATCGAAGTTCAAAAGCTGATTTTGTCAGAATTATCGTTACCTGATAATCGAATCGACCCCAAAAAACCGATCTATGATATAACTAACCAAAATTCAGGATTTGTTAATGTTTCTGGAATTTTTGACGACAAGACTAAGGCTGAAAACTTCCTAAAAGCTACCAAAAAAGCGTACACCACTATTGTAACTACCGAAAAAAACAATAACGAAAACTCTCCTTACAAAATCCAAGCTCAAACTCAATTCTTAGAAACCATTGTGGAAGTCAAAGCTCCACTTCAAACAACCTTGGCACCAACTGTTCTGGGTATACTTTTAGCTTTACTTTTGACAGTTATCCTACCATCCAAAAACCTAAATAACTAATCAAATACACAACAATATGATCAACTATAAAGAATTTTTATTGACACCTTGGGGAATTATTATTATTATCTGTTGCCTTCTTTATTTGCCTCAATTGGCTGGTATCGATGTCAATTCACTCGGCTGGAAAGATAATTACGCTATCAGGAATGGTCAGTGGTATAGACTAATTACCAGTATTTTTTTGCATGGTGGAATTGTGCATTTGGTACTGAACATGGCTTCACTGTATAATTTGGCACCACTTACGACTAAGTTACTTGGTATGTTTGGTCAAAATGGTAACACAGCTTTTTTAACAGTATTTTTTGTGTCAGGATTGATGGGATCGTTGGCTTCATATTATTTTAGCCAATCTTATTCACTCGGTGCTAGTGGAGCAATTTTTGGCTTAATTGGTGCATTATTGGCTATTGGTTATCTCAAACAGTTGCCAGACTTGTACCAAAGTATTTTGTCCGTTGCCGCCATTAACTTATTTATTGGTTTTACAATTCCAAATATTGATAATTATGCTCATATTGGAGGTTTGGTTGGTGGATTTTTGGTTACTTGTTTGTTAATTCTTTTCTAAATTTTACTTTATAATGCATTTTTGCCTCGGTTGTCTTAACGATCACAAAAAACCAAATCACAAAGCTAACTTGATTCAACTAGGAATATCCTTAATTGTTGTAATTTTGGCACCTTTCGTACTTGGTAATTTTACACCTATCAGTCTTTCCCAGTACAGAGACCAAAGCCCTTACCAAAAATATGCAACCAATACCAACTATGATGTTGCTAAAGTACAAAAAATTGTGACCGAAGATATTAACGTTGATACTTTAACCAAAAATAAAATTGCCAGTCAAAAACTTTTATTAGTTATGGAGTCAGGTATAGAAAAAGGAAAATCAATCACTCAATCGATCCAAACCGACGCTTCTGACCTCAAACAAAAATATTCTGTAGGCGATAAAGTTGTAATTCGCAGTGAACCAAAGATGGATACTCCTAACGAAAAATATTATTTTATTCTCGACAAATATAGAGTTAATGTAATTTGGTATGTAGTTGGTCTGTTTTTATTACTTGTTATTCTACTTGCTGGCACCAAAGGTCTATCTTCTGTTCTAGGGTTAGTGTTTAGTGTTGTAGTTATTATTCAAATTGTAATTCCTGGTGTGTTGACAGGTGTTGATATTTTACCACTAACGATATGGACTAGTTTGTTGATATTAACTTTTAGTCTATATCTTGGTCATGGTTTTAATCGCAAAACTACAGTTTGTCTGTTTGCATCACTAATAACAATTTTAATTTCTACTTTTTTGGCGATAGGTGTGGTGGATTGGACTATGCTTTCTGGTTATGGCAACGAAGATGTCTTTCATCTCAAAACTAGTGGCGTTACAGGTGATATCAATCTTAGAGGTTTGCTTTTGTGTGGTATAATAATAGGTTCAATTGGGGTGCTTGATGATGCTACTACTGCCCAAGCTGTAGCCATTGAAGAGATTTCTAAGGCTAATCCTAGATTGACTAAATGGGAATTATTTTGGCGTGGTATGACCATTGGTAAAGAACATGTAATAAGTTTAGTCAATACACTAGCAATTGCATATGTAGGTTCTAGTATGCCAGTTCTACTGTCTTTTGCAGCTTTTAATTATTCACCGCTATGGGTAATGCTCAATGATCAAACTATAGCTGAAGAAATAGTTAGAAGTGTGACTGGCAGCACTTGCTTACTCTTGGCAATTCCTATTGCCAATGCGCTTTCAGCAGTATTCTTACAACAAAAAATCAATATAGTTAAGCCAAGTTTTAGTATAGTAGATATAGTAAACAAAAAAGTTGATTAGTTTACTCAAAAAAATACTCAAGCTTTTTGAATCCTGCAATGAATCCAAGGTGATAGTTTTGTGTCATATTTTTTTTACCAAATATACTCATTGCACTAATTACAATTCAAAGCGAATTTGTACTAAATTGCCCCTTGTTAAAGGGCTGGCACGAAGTGACTGGGGTTTCTTTCGGAATTGGGTAACAATTATTGTATTTAGTTAAAGCGTTAGTAAAATAGAAACTACTCATAATTTTAACTCAAAAAAAACCTCCTCAAGAGAGAAGGGTTATGATGACTTATATTCCGGAATTAAAGTCTAGCAAGCTGCAATGAATGTTTTTAAAAATGTAGATTTTTATTTTTGTGTATATGTTTTTCTAGTTTTTATTTTTTGATAGTTGTCAAAGGGAATAACTGTCGTTACATTAAGTAAATAATATATATCGTAACCGTTTGATATTTGACTAACTTGATTAACATTACAAAACAACTTGCTCTAAAATGGAGATCTCACGTTATCGACCTTTGAATAAAGAATCAGTGTCATGCATAACAACAACAAGTATACCAATATTTTTTTTATCCGTCAAAAGTTAGTTTAGTTAACCTTTGGATAACAGCTTTTGGGATAATTAAAACCAAAAAAACTAAGCCCTAATTGGCTTGGTAATTTGTACTCTTTACTTTAGTTAAAATTAACCTTCACAGGCAACTCCATCATTATTTCTATCTCTAGCTTCTGTGTAATTAGCATCTCCTCGTTTGATGTTGACTATACCTTTTGTTTTTAATTCCTCACAACTTCCTTCTATGAATCCTTTGGGTTTGGGTTGATCACTTTTTGTTTGATTGTTACTTTGAGTCTGTGTAGACATTGAAGAAGTTTTTTTGTCACTACTGACGTTTTGATTGGTCGTATTTACTTTTGATTCAGGTGATTTTGAAGTCTCTATTTTGGCTGAATTGTTAGTAATTACAGAAGATGAACTAAGCTTGGTAATTGTTAAAGAGCTTTTGGAAACTGAACTTACTACAACAGATGAATTATTAATATTGTTGTTAACTGGTTTTGGTGGTTCTTGATTGAGACCAAAAAATCCTGCTATAGCACTAACTCCAGCCATAAAAGTAGCAATTGTTTTTTTGACACCATCGGATACTTTTGCATCGACAGTTTTTTTGACGGCTGGAACGAATAAAACCAAAGATGATACAAACAAAACCAGAATAATTGGATTCCATTTGAGGTAATAAGCCAAACCTAATAAACCTAAACTTAAAAATATGTTGTAATATTTGGCAACCAAATCGATAATTTTGTTAATTGTTGTTGCGTTGTTGTTTGTTGAATTGTCAGACATAATTTTTTTTGGATTTAACGATATAAAAAATAACACTTTATGGTCTATTTTGTCAAGTAAATTAGCATTTTTATTGTTTCATAATTTTATATCAAATTGTACACAAATTCTACTGGACATTGGAAGCGATTGTGCAAACTATTTATTTTACCTTGAAGGTATATATTTTTGATAGCCAAAAGGAATTCATCTGGATTGGAATTTTGCTTTGCTTTGCTTTGCCAGAAAGTGTGCATTGAGAAAAAAGGTCTGTCGTAGATTATAGCTTGGGCGAATTTGATCTTATTTTGTAAGGCAAAAAAATCTGAAGCAGTGAATTTGACGATAACAACACCAATAAAGCCTTGTTCTAATTTGGAGGCAATTTTGGTTATTCCACCACTTTCTCCAAGTATCAAGACACTTTCCATTAAGTTTTCATTTTCAGATGTTTTTTCTAGTTTGTTCAATGACGAATTCAATCCACAAAATATTATAACTGATTCTTTTTTGTCTTTTGATAATTTAATTTTATCTCTAAGGAAGTCTGACGCACCAATGCCATTTTGAATTTTAATTGGGTAATTTTGATTGGGAGTTTGCCAAGTGGTTGTGTCTGATTCAAGACCAATTATTTTGATTAATTTATGTGTGTAATTTTGGTCTAAGTTGATGTGTATTTGACTGTCAGTGGTTATAGTTTGCAAATGTTGAATCAAGTCAAAATTAACTTTACGACAATTAAAAAACAAATCGCCACTACTAATTCTAAGTTGAACTTGGTTGGATCTAATATCCAAATTTTTTACTAATTTTTCAACTCTTTCATTTATGGTTATTAAGAATGATTCCATCTGACTATTAGGTTGTGGCCATTGAATCTGTTTCAGATCACTAATTAATTGAACTAATTTTTGAACCACCAATCTATATTTTGGTAAAGTCTGATTCAAATCTAATATCAAGCCTGTGTTTTGGGTGCTTTTGTCAATTACAGATTGAACACCAATCAACAAAAAATGATATTGACTAAGAAGTTTTTGCAAAAAAATAGAGTCCGAATTAAGAGATTGATAAATTTCAATTAAACTTACAACTTCTCCTAGATTGCAGTGGTTATCTAATATATAACCTAGATTTTCAATCACTCTTTCAAAATTACGAATTATAGTTTTGGTGGTTTGATATTTTTCTTTTTCACACCAATTGAGAAGGCAGATAGCTGTATAATTAATACCTTGCATGTGAATTTTGAGATATCTTACATTCGCTAAGCGGTGAATATTACAGCTTATAATTTGCATCAAAATCAATTTCTGATCTGGTGACCAACTCCAATCTAAAGTTGTGATTAATTTTTTCAAAGTTTCATAATCTAATTGTTCAAGTCTTTGTGGAATAGTTGGGTATTTGATTTCACCAGAAAGTAATTTTTCACTAATAATTTCCATCTCTAATTTTTGCACTGTACTTTGATTAGACTGACTGTAGAATTGCAAGTCAAAAAAATAATCCTTACTCAAATGATTCAAAAAAACTTGTGGATAAGACATTTGCTGGACTTTGGACAACATTAATTCAAACAAATTGCGACACATAATACAATCAAATAATGATCGGTGATGAGACATATTTTGAACCAAATGATTATCAATTTTATTTTCAAATTCTAATTTTTTGGCCAAATATTCCAGATTAACAGCTGATATGTTAGGATACAAAATTTTTGCTAGATCCAAAGTATCAATTTTATTTTCTGTAGGCAAATACCAACCTTCTTTTTTTAGGAAGTTAATATCAAAGTCAATAGAATGACCAACAATCGCTTTAATGTTACCATACTTAGTAGTTTGAGAGTCAATCCAAATCAGCCAATCTTTTTGAACAGCAATTATTCCTTGAGCAGTTTGCAATTCTTTTTGGGTAATTCCAGTAATTCGACTTATTCTATCTTCTAATTTTTGCCTCAAAGAAACAGTTGATTGGAATTGTTCTAGTTTTTTAATCTCAAAAGTGATTTCATCTAGTTCACAAAGTACAGCGCCAATTTCCATAATTTGACATTTGGCTAATTCGACACCTGTTGTTTCGGTATCCAAAAATAAAAGTAACATAATCTTTTGAGACTAATTACTAAAATTCAGTTGGTCAATAAGTTTTGTGTATACACATATACTAATTTTGATTAACTGTAACTCAAAAATGCTTTTGGTGCGAGTGTTCATTGCTTATTAAAAAGTTATTTTGCAAAATAGGTAAAGTTCTATTAGTACATGTAATTTATTTAGGATAATTAGCTAGATTGAATATTCTTAAACAACAAAAAACACTCTCTAATTAGAGAATGTACTTTGGTATTAGTTTTGGCCTATTTTCCAATGACTCT
>JAYUKQ010000116.1:0-28170 GCA_043764315.1 bacterium
AGGTTTTGATCACTGAAGAAATGTGGCAACGATATCAGAATCTTGGTCAAATTATAATTTGGTCATCTTCCAAAACCGAAACTGAAAGTCAAAAAGAGCAATTTCGAAGATTCATTCAAACTGAAGTCTACATGCGATACAAGCAACCAACTATTTTGTTTTTGGGTGATTTGACAGAGTATTCCGACACACTTCAAGAAGGGATGTTGAAACTGCTAGAAGAACCACCAGACAATTTGTTTATTGTACTTTTGGCACAAAGTTTGTCTATTCTAAAACCAACTGTTATTTCACGGTCACAGATTCATACTTTACCTTTACCTTTGATTCTAGCTAATCTTGATCAATTACTTCTCGAAAAAATCAAAAAATTACCTTCACCCAAAGATGTCGTGAATAATCTATTAACCAACCAAAAAATTGAGGTTGAAAAAGTCAGCGACTATGAACGAAACGAATTGGATTTTTGGTTATGGCAAGTACAGATTAATTTGTCTTTTGTGTATCAACAATCATCAGATTCTAACACAAGTCAAAAAGTTGCCGAAGTCCTATCTAAGGTTCTTCAAGCTCGCAAATTAAATACTGATAATCTCCAAAAAAAATTTAGTCTTGGATGGTTAAATACTTAATTACAAAGCCAAATTATTACCCACTTTTGTAACTTAAAAAATCAACCCAAAACTGTCACTCAATAAGTTGATATATACAAGGATGACGGTTACAAAATTCGGGACAATAACTACAGTCAGGGTAACAGTTGAAATCTTAACAAAGTTCTAGTTTCTACCAATCTCAAAGTTATTCAAATGTCTTTTTGGGATTCAATCAAATACTTCACAAAATTACCAGCCAATTGGTTTTTATTTTTTTTAATGCTAATTACAGCCTTGAATTCATGGTTCTGGTTCCAAGATCAAGCTGTGGATATTAGCCATAATACTACTTTCAATTCTAGTGAAGTTAATTCTGTGGTAAGAATTTGGCAACCGATTATTGGCAAGTCGTTTGTGAATCAATATCTGGTTTTGGATAGTAATAATTCACAGTGGATTCTACAGAGTAAAGTTTATCTTCAAACTGGTTACTTATACGAAGTCAAAGGTGTTTCCAAAGAATTCATTCTCAATAATCCAGATTGTGAAGACTCAAGAACTTCAAAAAACTTAGAATCCAAAACTCAACTAGAAATACAAAAAGAGATAGAATTGTGTCAAAATATTCAGAATTATAGATTAAGTAGTGGATTTGCAGGTGAAATAAAAGCTAAAGAAATTAATTTGTTTAACGATAATTGTGATATACTGTGCGATTTTTTGCGATTCAACCAACAAGTCAAAACTACTTTTAGATGGCATTTTGATTCTTTGATTTGTCGTCAACTTAATAACATTAATCAATTTTTTGGGTCAGATTGTCGAGATATTTTGGCGTGGAGTTATGGTTTGGTGCTTGGTCAAGGGGATTTGTTCACATCGACTTATAAGAAACAACTTCAAAAACTTGGTATTACGCATTTGGTTGTTATTTCTGGATTTCAAGTTGGATTAGTTTTTGCAACGCTAGACAAACTCGGACTTAGAATCAGAATGTCCAAAAAATCACGAACTATTTTGAGTTTAGCTGGGGTTTTGTTTCTTATATTTTTGGTTGGGTTACAATCGCCAGTACTTAGATCAGGGCTTGGAGTTCTACTTGGGTCTTTGTCCCTAGTCTTATTCGGTCGCAAATTAGTTATGTGGCGAGGTTTGATTTATTCCGCAATTATATTGCTTTGGATTTTTCCATATTTTTTGATTTCTTATTCATTTTGGCTTTCATTTGTGGCTAGTTGGGGTTTGGTTGTAGTTAGTTCCGAGTCTGATCAGCTTCTTGAAACCGTCTGGCTCAAAGATATGATTAGTCTAATGTGGGCTTGTGTGTCCACTTTTTTGTTTACTTTGCCGCTGGTGGTCAATCTATCTGGGCAAGTGTCACTTCTGGCTGTAATCCCTAATTTGATTTTAATTCCAATTATTCCATTTTTGACTTTCCTTAATATTTTTACGGCAATTCCAATTGTTGGTGAGTTACTGGCTAATCTAGTAGTGATTACTCACAATCTATTGCATTTGCTTGTGGTTGATCTGTCTCGATTAATGCCAATAATTACAGTTGCCAAATTTGGACTGGTAGAAATTGCTTTATACTGGATATTTTTGAGCTGTATTATAGTTTGGTTACGAAAAAAATTAACACCTCATTTCAGTTCATATACACAGTCGACATGATAAGTTATTTAGTTTACTAAAAGATATTGTAAAGAATGTTATATTTTCTTTACTTGACTACTTGTCTTTACTTATTGATAATTAAGTAATGTCACCAAACTCAAAAACTATAAAAATTTCTTCCAAAGGTCAGATTACTTTACCAAAGTCATTTTTGGATAATCTTGGACTTAGCTATGGGCAGAATATATTAATCCAATATATAGATAACAAGATATACATTATTAATCACCGACAATTAGAGTTGTCCAAAATAGATTCCATTATTGGCAGTGTTTCTCCTTCCAAAAAAACAAATCTCACAATTGACGAGCAGATAGAACAAAGTAAAAAACAACATTTCAAAAACAAAACATCAAAATATGAATAAGTTATTATTTGATACGAATTATCTAGTTAGATTAATTGTTGCTGATAATGTGAAGCAAATTGATGAGATGAAGTTAGTTTTGGTTCAAGCTATTAAAGGTGAACTAGTGATATATATTGATTCATCAACTATTTTTGAACTACAATATGTGTTAACTGGCGAGTTCTATAACCTTAGCAAAGTAGATTTTGTAGATAAAGTTAATCAACTATTAGATCTCAATTGTTTACTTTTTTTGGAAAGGGAGATTATTATTAGAACTTTAGAACTTTTTGGTGATAATAACTTGGATATTAATGATTGTTATCTTATTGCTAAATCTTTGTACTCTGGATTGATATTTACTACTTTTGATAAAAAAGCCAAAAAACTGTTTGAATCAATAGTTTAACCAAACAATAACACCCAGTTACTTTGCTGCTAGTCTCTTATTAAGGGGCAATCTTTGTGTTTTTCTAATTCGCCTTTACTAGCAATTAAAGCTACTTAAGCTTACTTCGCAGCTGATTCTTAGCAATTCTTGTCAACTCAAATAAAGTAAGTTACAATATTACCAACTACCGAAGTACTTTAAAAAGTGCAATTAGATCAACTTAAACACAAAAACAAAAATATTCATTTTAGCTAGAATTCATCTAACTATATTTTGAAACAACTGAAATTATGCCCATTTTGACTTTTTTGAATCGAATCTTTCGTAGCAGCTTACACTTCCTTTTGGTGCTAGTTTTTTTGTTTGGAATAGTTGGGACTGTAGGAGATATTAAGGTTAAAGCTTCAGTGGATGAATTTAATGGAATTTTTTTGATAACAGGAACTGACCTAGCTAACTGTGATAAAACCAAAAAAGAATGTAAAATAGGTACTATAAGATATGTTCAATGTGAAGAAACTGTATCTACCACACCGACTATACAATGTGGTTCAAAAGTTGATGACAAAGGAGTTGTAACGACTAATAATCAGGATGCCAAATATGAGAGTAATGGTTACAAATGCACATTGATAAAGGGTGACGGTAACAAAATTGTTACATTCAATGATTGTACTAAAAACGGTGCAAAAGTATCAAGAGTTTCTGATATCTGTGCTGGTATAGAACAAGCGGGTACTTTAAAAATGAATTGTGACTCTTTTGCTATCGTGTTTAAAAAAGGAAGTGACCCAGACTCTTTGGTTTCTTGGGATTTTGGTAATTGTTACGCTGTAAAAACTACTTCTGGTCAAAACAAATGCATTTCCAATTCCGAAATTCAAAATGCTTGTAAAGGTGCTTGGATTAGCACATCTTTGCAACGGACTCTTAATGGTTGGATTGGCAAAGAAGCAACTTGCGATACCGTCACATATCAAGAATTTAAACAAAATCTAGGTGCTAATTTTGCTGACATATCAGTTAATGGTATAGGCGGAGCAACTAACGCTAATGTCGTTACTGGCTTTGACCCTAGTAAGTGTAGAGACCTAACACCTGAAGAAAAAATAGAAGCTGAAAAGAAAGATAAATTTAAGACTTTAGCAGAAGGTGAAAAATTACAGAACTGTGCAGGTCAAATAGTCAAAAAGTCAAAAAATGGATCATTTGAAGCTGGAGACGGAACTAAGTACAATTCATCTGGTAACGTACAAACTGTAGCTGGCGATGGAGATAAAGGTGGAGGTGGAGTTAATGCAGTCTTTGGAATGCTATACAAGATTGTCTTGATGATTATTTTGATCATAATGATTGTTGTTCAGATGGTTCAGATGTTGATATTGCTACTATTGACCAATATTACAGCAGTACTTTTTAATCTTTCTCCTAATGCACCATTTTTGACGGCAATTGCGGTTCCATTATCGATAACTTTCGCTAACTTGGCTAACTTAATAATGGGATTCTTATTCATATTGACTGGTTCTCAAGCCATGATGGGCCTAATCAAAGTTAAGCAAGCCATTGATCGTTGTATTCAATTAGCCATATACGTTATTGTATCCAACTTCGTGTATCAAGGATTAGCATTCATAATTAGCGTTGTGGACGGATTCGCCCAATTGGTGATCAAAGTCTTCGCTGGTGGTGATATAGTCAAACTGTTCTATGGATTATTCAGTCAATTCGCATCTATCTCGGAACTTCGTGAAAGTGGTTCAATTTTTCCAGATCTAGGCAAAAGTGGTGCTGCAATTGGTGGAGCTTTTAGTCAGCCTGAAGGATTGTATACTGCACTGGTGATGAAAGAAGCTATAATCATTATCATGTTCTTGGTGATGTTATGGATATTCAAAGATATTTTTGTTTTGGTTCTCACACGCTCTACCATTCTTCTATTGTTTCTTATCACTTCACCGATTCTTGCACTGGCTTTTTTGGTCAAAGATCTTCTACCTAGTTCACTCCAAAAACAAATTGGTGATCTTCCCAATCAGATATTTACAGCAATTAGTTTCAATCTTACTTTTGTGATTGCTCTCGTTCTGTGTTTTCGGATAACGCAAGTTACTCAAGAAAGTTTTAAGTCAGCACTCAAGACTAATACAGCTCTTGGCGGAACAGCTCCTGGTACAACTGCCACTGCAATGTTGGACACTTTTGGGGGAACTGTAACTGGTTCAGCTCAAGCGGCAAGTGGATTGTCACAAGCTGCTAACGGTCTAATGGTTAGTGTTATCTCGATTGTTCCAGTATTCATTGCATTATGTATTCTATACTTCATCGTTAGATTCTACAACGAAACCTACTTCCCAGTAGCCAAACAAGCAATGAGTTCGATTGGTCAAGGAGCCTCTGGTATGATGCAAGACTTTATGAAGGCTAAGAATTTTCGTGAGGGAATGGGCAATCTAGCTTCTGGTGTGCTTAGTACAGCTTCTAATGCCGCAACTGGTCAGAGAGGTAACGAAGTCAATTTTGCCAAAGATGGTATTGGAGCTGGTATGAAGTCGACGGCAATGGGTCTCAAAATTGCTTCAAAATTACCCGAAACTGTTGTGAAAGCTCCAGGTAGATTAGCCAGCGGCTTGGGTGGTATTGTTGGAAAAGTAGGTGATATAACCACCAAAACTGGTCAATCAATGGGTGCAAGTAGTCGTAGATTTGCAATGCTTAAAGACTCCAACCGTACAAGTAAGGCTTCACTGGATACAGCTTACTCTACAGCCCAAGCTGCATACAACAGTGCTGATTCAGAAGTTAAAATTGCAAGAGATCAGGCAGTTTCATATGCACAATCCCAAGGTTTTGCTGATAAGAATGGTAATGTAAATACAGCCTTAATGCCAATATATATTAGAGATCAATACGATGCTTTTAAATTGAATCAAACTTCCAAAGAAGCAGCTCTTACTTCAGCACAAGGTGCAATGACTATAGCTCAAAGTAATTTGAGTACATTCAATGAAAGAATTACTTCAGGTATGGCAAAAGGTGTAACCAGAGCAGGTGAAGGTGTAAGTACTAAAGGCGAATCTATAGATAACTTAGGTAATAGAATCAATAATTCTAAATTTGTAGAAGGTGTTACAGCAGTTCAAGATAATTCACCTCTTGCGGTTGCTGGAGCTATAGGAGATGCCAAATTCATGAATGAACCTCAAAACAACCAATCTAGAATTGTTAATGCTGTTAGTGGAGATGATGGTCAAACTCAAAAAGATAAAGTAAAACAAGCTCTTAGCGGTGCAAAAGAAGAGTATGACATTATAAGTACTGATTCCACAGGAAAATACGATAGGCTAGATGTACTTAGAGCCAAAAATAAGGTTATTGAGTTAGAAGGTACCTTAAAAGGTCTAAAATAATACTTTATTTGCTTGACTACAAAATCAAGTTTGGGGCATAATAGAAGCAACTTAGTTAATTGTTTCTTATCGTGTCAGATACCTCCAACAAGTCACACTTACCTCAATCCAAACTCGAATTAGATAGCCCCAGACAGGGGTTTTTGTCATTGTTGCAGGAGGATGTGGTTAATGAAGAATTAGGAAGTTTGGCTGACGATGGTGACGGGATCCTGAAACGAGTTCAGGATGACAGTTTCAATAGATTTCAACGTGACAGTAGGGTTGGGGTTGGTTTTCCTAGTGATTTTTTTGAGTTGGGTGAAGGGGTTAAGAACAATGGTGGCGAGATCCTTAATCAAGTTCAGAATGACAGTAGGGTTGGGGTTAAGTATGATAAGGTTGGTGTTGATTACGCTAGGAATTTTATTAGTAACAATGATTGGCTTGGTTATGGTAAAAATACCGAGTTTTATTCTAATCGAGGTGAGATCCTGAATCAAGTTCAGGATGACAGGGTGATTGTTCATGATGACATTAAAGGTAGAGTTCATGATGACAGTAGGGTTGGGGTTCAACGTGACAAAGTTATTGACGAAGGTGAGGATTGGATTCAGTCAGTGGAGGGTAATTTGTTGACTTTTCTGTTTTGGTTACAGTTGCAGATAAAGCTAGTCTATTTTGAAATAAGATTGTGGATTCGTGGACATTTTAAAGTTTTTTTGTTTCTAATTTTGGCTATTTCAACTTTACTTTTTGGACTTGGAATCTCGGCACGTCAGAGTTTGGTCAACGTGGAGCAAAACAAATTAGTATTACTGGATCGACTCAAGACAATCCTAACTCAAAATGACAAAGAACAGTTGTCTACTTTGAATGACTTGGAGGTCAAATTATTGGATGCAATTGGCCCGATTGGAGCTTGGCCTATCGTTGGCTGGACGGTACGAAACGACATTAACAAAATCAAAAACCTATCAGCGTTATGGCTGGATTTGGTGTATCCGTTCGCTAATTATAAGCTTGGAACTGACGGTTTTAGAACCACTTTACTTCAAGAACGTTACTTTACTCAAGACTTAGAAGGTTTTTTGAACAAATCTCCAGAGTTTATATCCAGAACTCGTTCCGACTTAAGTTCATTGTGGCTATATTCTACCTTTGGTCCAAGTCAGGTTAGGGAAGTATTTGCACTACTTAATAGTTTTTTGGATATTATAGAAATTCTTCAGCGGAATCAGGAATTAGTTTTGACTATTTTTGGACACTTCCAAACTCAAAAAATTGTTCTGTTTAATCAGAATACTGGTGAAGCTCGCCCTGGTGGTGGATTTTTAGGCTCCTATATTCCAATTGAAATGGCAAAAGGTGAAATGACAATCGGGCAAAGTCAGTCAATTTATTTTTTTGATAAAGGTGTCAATACCAATTTAATGGCTCATCCTGCGAGTTGGTATTATGCTCACTTCGAGGGTCGATACGAAATGCAAGGTGCTAGAAATGCCAATTTTTTCCCGTGTTTCCCGACAACTGCCAACTATCTACAGCGAGAGTTTTCTGCTACCCAAAACGGCTATAACATAGACACAATGATTATGTTAACACCGCAATTCTTACTTGGGTATTTGCCAGATAATTTTGTATTAGATATCAAAGGTGAAAAAATTCCCAAAAACTTTATTTTAGCCAAAATTGAGCAATTAACCGCTCTCGAGATTGTTGATGTGAATAATCCCAAAAAAGAATTAACTTCCATTTTTAATTTAATAGTTAATCAACTGCCTCAAGTTCTCAAAGGTCAAGCTCTGGCTAATCTTTTAACTTACACCCAAGAATCTCTACTGGCTCGTGATATGTTGATTTGGTTTCGTAGCCAATCTATTCAATCGCTGTGGTCTACAACTGGTTTTGCTGGTGATCAGACTTGTGCCTGGCGAAACCCTCAAGCGATAACTCCTTTAATAGCTAATATTTCGACTGATAAGCGGAATTTGATCACGGTAAATGAATTTCAATTGTCCAAAAATGGCTCCAAATTAGCTATGGATTACACTCAATATATCCCAAATGAAGCAGCAACTATATTGGCTAGGGGTTTTAATCGCACTGGTTTTACTATGATTGGGATTCAAGTTCCAGCTGGTTCAGAAGTTACAATGTTTTCGGATCAAAAGTTACTTTTGCCTTTTTTGAGAGATTATTATACTCTTTACATTCAGCACCAAAATGGCTCGGACAAAAAGTTTGTTTACCCTCAAGAGATCAAAAAAATTATTGATTCTAGTTATGATTTGAACCTTGATATGCAATCTGGTTTTACTTATACACAACCTGATGGAAGTCAAGTTTTTGGAATGTATGTTGCAGATCAAGATATTACCAAAGTTCAATTCCAAGTTCAATTACCAACTTCTCAAAGTGTAACTTTTTTTGGTCAACCTGGGCTCAATCTACCGCTAGTAAGATATCAAGGTAACAATATTGCCAATGCGAGACAAATCCAATCTGGCTTTAGGGTTAAGTAATTGTAGGTTTCAAATACTCTTACTAAGTTTGGTAACCTTACCTCGACTCTCTTGCGGTTTGCCTATCTTAGAACCGAGTGGGGATTCTATAGTTGAATTGATTTAAGTGGTTTTTGGCAATTTCGATATTTGGGTTTAGAAATGTACAAATTAGGAATTTTTTGAGACAATTATTACAATATGGTCAAAACATATAATGTAAGCTAAAAATAATAAATTATGTACTTTAGATATACTAATCTAACTATTGAACACCTTGAATTTTTGGATATGATTGCGGATTCTCAAGGTTTTGTAAAACAAAATGTAGCCCGTAGCAGTGAGCTTGTTGAATATGATTCTTTGTTGGTTAATCCAATGGCTTTGGACAGTTTTGAAAAGATGCAAAAAGTTGGTTTTTTATTAGATTTGAATTTGTGTATAGTTTCGGCCTACAGGGATTTGGATGAACAAGTTGAGTGTTTTTTTAGAGGAACTTGTCCCAAAGGAAGTGTATACAATCCAATTCAGAATTTTTTTGGCTTAGGTGATTTGTGTGAAGTTAAAAAGGATTATTTGGCAAGATCAAGATGGGTTGCTCCTCCTGGTTATTCTGAACATCACACTGGATTAGCTTTGGACTTCTGTAGTCAATCACTAGAATTTGCTAATACTCAAGAATATCAATGGTTGTTAGACAATGCGGCTAATTTTGGTTTTATTCAATCGTACCCAGAATTTAACACTACTCAAAAAGGTTGTTCCTATGAACCTTGGCACTGGTTATATATTGGAGTTTGAATTTTACTCAAAAATAACCCCAGTCAGCTTCGGTGTCAGCGGCTTAACAATGGGCAATTTGGTGCAAATTAACTTTGAACTTTAATAGACCTCTTTCCTAATTTACCAGCTTAAAGTTAACCAGTCCACAGATTAAAGTCCAAAATAGATTGTGTTTCTTTTGTTTGTGCCTTCTGGTTTCTTTGCAGATTCTAAATATCTTGATTTCTCTGTTGATGTTTTCTATCTTTACTCTACTTTGTGAGAGAGTTTTGCTTTCTTGTTTTTGTTCTTTAGTTAGTTTGTGAAGTTTGGATTGCTTGTGAGGTAGTTGTGCATCTTCTATGTAAGTATTGACTCCTAAGAAGCCTAGATCAAATTGTTTCTCTTTAGCTTTTTGAATAATCTTGTAAGACCAGATATTAATTTGTTTGAACATCTTACAATCATAGACTGATTAGTAATCCAATAATATTAAACGATAAACAAACAATTATTTACATTTTAAAAAATACTGATTATTCTAATGTTACATTACAAAACCAAAAAATAATATATGGCTCAATATCAACCAATAACACAAGAAGACGCTCAACAGATGCTGATCGACGCATACCAGATGTGGGAGGACGCAGGGGTAGACTGGAGGAAAACACAAAAATTGACTCCACAACAGATACAGAGAGTGGAGGAGAAGATAAAACTCAAAGTAGTGAAATAATAGAAACAGATGTATTCGGTGATATAATCGAAAAATCAAAACCAAAGGATACACCAGCTGAACAAGACGCCTTCTTCTCTGAAGGTGAAGTTGATAATGGAACAGTTGCTCAACGAAACAAAACAGTGTCTAAAGCCGACCAACAAGCTAAAGAAATGGGACTGGAGGATATTTTTAACTCCCTTGAACCTGCTAAGTCTGTAAAAAATTATGACACTACAGACATGTATAATGACTTTGTAAAATTAGTATCTAAAAGCAAGTTTATCAAATCTTACATTCAAAATCCTGAAAATCATAGAGAAACAATCAATCAAGAAAAGATATATGACCTAGCTGGTGATTTTTTTTATGCGAGTAATCAAGATGATATAGATATAGATTTTTTGAACTCTATTGAGAATTTTAATAGTCAACAATTATCAGAACTAATACTACTTGCCAAAAAACAATATAATCTTAACATTAATACTAATGACCGAAGCCAAATTACGTAAATCAATAGATCCAACAATCCTGCAACAGATACAGGAAGAGGAAGTGAGACTATCACAGGCAACAAATCCATACGAGAAACTGCAAAGGGCAACGGCAATAGTTATGTTCAAGATGGCAAACAAAGTGATACCCAATCCCTCACAGAATCCAAAGTTGATGGCAAGAGTGCAACTGGGTCAGGAGATCTCACGGTGGGTAGGGAGCCTAGTGTCCAAAGCCAGCCTAGAGATGTCACTAAACAACAAGTCAGCACTGCCACAGAACCAAGTGCTAGACAAGAAGATAATTCCGCAGATGCTAAAGGAAGTATTGCAGACAGACAGCCTAACGCCAATGATGTGGAACGTAGCGTCCGATCTGGAGATGCAACTACAGTAGATTATAATAAACAACTTGAAAGACAGATAGACAAACTAGCTGGAGCCAGTAACCCTTCCAATGGGTCAAACTCTCAAGAAAATCTTACCTTCCTACCGATAGATACTTAAAACCTTTACCAGTTGGGTAATCAACTTTCCAAATATTACGACCATCAAAGATAACTTTATGTTTCATTTGTTGAGCCAAAATAACAAAATCCGCTTCCTTAAAATCTTCCCAGTCAGTTAATATCAGCAGTCCGTCAGCCTCTTCCACAGCTTGATACATATTGGAGCAATATTGAATATTAAGATTGGGATGAAACTTGCGAGTGTTGGTGATTGCTTCTGGATCATAAACCTTTACACTAGCACCTTTTTTGATAAGTAGTTTGATAATTTCAATGGCGGCAGAGTCACGAATATCATCAGTATTAGCTTTGAAGGCTAGACCCCAAACTGCCAGATTTACTCCTTGCAATTGCATTCTATTGTAATAGTGACACACTTTATCCACAAAAAGTCTTTTTTGTCTGTGGTTAATAGCAATTACCGCTTGTAGAATCTCAAACTTGTAATCGAGTTGTGCACTGGTACTATTAAGAGCTTTGACGTCTTTGGGGAAACAAGAACCACCATAACCAATTCCCGCCTGTAGGAACTTGCCACCAATACGAGGATCGAGACCCATAGCATGAGCAACTGAATCAACATTAGCTCCAAGTTGTTCACATAAGTTAGCTGTTTCGTTGATAAAACTAATTTTGGTTGCCAAAAAAGAATTGGCAGCGTATTTGCTCATTTCACTACTTCTGGTATCCATTGTTAGTATTTGTTCATTTTTACTAACGAATCTTTGATACAAAGTAGTTATTACTTCCAAGGCAACTTGACTATCACTACCAATAACAATTCGATCAGGATTCAAAAAATCACTAACTGCAAAACCTTCTCGCAGGAACTCTGGATTAGAAGCTGTGAGAATCTTAGCGCTGCAACTGGAATCAAAAATTGCCTGAATTGTGTCAGTAGTTCCAACTGGAACGGTGCTTTTGTTGACGATAATTTTGGTCTCTGTAATGTGTGGGGCAATTTGCTCACAGACTCCCATGACATAGCTAAGATCAGCTGACCCATCTTCTTGAGCTGGTGTAGGCAAACACAAAAAAATTATATTACATTCTTGAACTGTATGAATTGTATCAAGACTAAAATTCAATCTTCCTTGTTCGTAATTAGCTACCATTAACTCGCTTAATCCAGGTTCAAAGATTGGACACTCTCCTTTTTTTAGGAGCTCAATCTTCTCTTGGTTATTATCGACACAAATCACTTCAAAACCACGACTTGCTAAGCATACACCTGTTACAAGACCAACGTAACCAGTACCTATTACAGCTATTTTTATATTCTCAAACATGGTTACAATCTAAATTGAATTGGTACTTATAGGCAAACAAATTGAATTCTGGTGTTGACAAATATATTTAAAGTAAACAATAAGGTTTGTTTCCCAAAAACGAATTCCAAAACTATAACTCTAGAGCAACAACCTACACAAAACTTACCACCACCATAACTTGTTATTTGATTATACTTATACCTCTTTTACCAAATACAATACTTGTTCTTTTTAGTTTGGTGGTTGAATAACAGCAACTACTCCATCTGCAATTCTAGCATTAACTAAGTCTTCATTGTTCCACTGGGAATTGTAAGGTAACCATTTGCCACCTGCACCATATGAATCATTAACAATCATTTTTTTGCCACTTTGTTGGATTAATTCTTTGTAAGTTTTGGGTGTTTTGGTATTATCAGTTTGGGCATAGTCAGGATCAAATCGCCTGCCAACCATTCCACCGTAATCAAAATTATTGAATTGTTTTGACCAATACGGCATATCGTAAGTCCATGATGAAATATCCATAACTAGCTTAGCATTTGGCAAAACTTTTTTGTATACGTCAGTCCAAGTATTCATCAAGCTTGCTAGTTCTTTGGCTGTCATTCTACCTCCATTTTGGCTATGTTCTTGATATTGATAATAATCAGGCTCAAAATGCAAAAAAATAGGTTTGTAAGATCCGTAGTTTTTTTTGATAGAATAAGCTGTGTTTGTCCAAGCTTGTGTTAATTCTGATTGGTACTCCCTAATAAAATTGGCTCCATTTTTGCATAGGGTTTTGGTTTCACTAAGACCTACATTACAATCACCTAAGCCTTTTTTGGCACTTGCCATACCAGCTACAATGTACAGATTAATATAGGGAATTTGTTTGATTCGTTTAGGATCTCGGAATTGTAATAGCCAATCTTCATTTTCTTTGTTCCAAGAACTACCTACCCAAGGGCCAGATACTAGATTGATATTATCAGGTATTGGTTCTTTTTTGACTGAAATTCCACGTGTAAATGTTGACAGTGGTTCCAAATCTTCATTGTCTACAGTAATAATCGTGACTAAAAAAGAGGTAATCACAGTTATAACCAAAACAAGTTTGAATATTATTAATAGGTTGTGGAACATAGTGAATTATTTTAGTTTAGTACAAAAATAGTCCTAAGGTCAACTATCCTACCCAAAATCCGTGAGTAAATAATACAATTGTAAGTACGAACAAAGTTGAATAAGTAACGTACAAAAAATATCTTGATAATTTATTTTGGTAGAATAATTCATTGAAAGCAAAAATCAGAGGAAAACTAATTAGCATGTATCGGTTGAACGAAACCGTGTTAAACAGCAAGGCTGGTATCAAAAGACCCCAAGAATAAGCTAGCCAATAGTATTTTTTTTGTTTGATTAACATTACAGATCCAATTATTGCAACTGCAAAAGGAAACCAAAGTAAAAAAATCAAATTAAACTCTCTACCATAAAACCAAAATCCATATTCTTTGATTATCTCTGGAAACTTAGCATAGTTATTGTACCACATATTAACATTGCCAGTGATTTCACCCCAAGTTTGAGCAATAAAGCCTAGATTATGATTCTTACCATAAAAATAATATTGAGAATCAAAGAATAATCTCCAATTGCCATTTTTAATTGCGTTATAAGCGTACATACACAAACTACCAATTATATACGACAAGAATCCAAGGCTTTTGAATATATATTCTTTGAGAAGCAAATTCGACTTGTCTTTTCGAGCTTCAATAGTGTACAGTATCCAAGCAAATAAACCAAAACTAAAAGCTGTTGGCTGGAAGAATCCAATAACCAAAGCTGGAATTTGCGATAGCCATACTTTTTTGGAAAGAATTAGATCTAGTGCCCATATTCCTCCAAGTAAAAAATATATTTCAGTATAGTTAAAGTGAAGAAAAGCCGAGAACGGAAATAAGCAAAAACTCCAAAATAAGAATTTTGACTTACTTTCATCCAGTTGAGCTTTGTACCATTTGTTAACAATAAAACTATATAAAATGAACGAAAAAAGACAATACAGTAAGAAATTCAAAAAATAAATCAAGTAAGGTAAATTCATAATATCTCCAAAAAACATTATCATTGGTAAGCCTGGATAGAATGCTCCAAGTCTTATACTTTCTGGAAAATTAGCTGGAAGAATGTAACCATTTTTGGAGACCTCTTGGTAAGAAAATGTATCCCAGTGAGTTATTGCTGATTCATAACTGATACTATTGTTAGCTGGCATCCATATAACCAGTGAATAAAAAATTATAATAGTTACAATAATTTTGAATACTAAAGTTGCGGAAAAGAATTTGAGAGTCATGTTATTTAATTTAATTTTTAAAATCAGGAATTAATTTGAATATTTGATCTTCCATGACATCAGACAAATATTTTGAATAGGTACTAGAAACGTGACCGTTATCATAAAACACAATAGTATTATCAATTATTGGTGGACAAGTTTGATCGGTACAAAACCATTTTAATGTTTCTATAACTGGAATTTGTAATTTTTTAGATTCTTCAAATTCTTTATCTACCACTTCTTTATATAGAAAAGCTTTGGAAGGATCATAGCTACACTTTTGAATGTTACCATTATTTTTTGCTAAACACTCTGGTATCTTTTGTGTTGCTTTTGGATTATCAATTATTTTTATAACCTTACCACTAATAGATTTTAATTTTATCATTAGTTCAGAATATTTTTCTACAGTGGAATTTGGGTGTAAAATTTCAGAAGAGATTATAATGTTAGGCTTAAGTTTCTCGAGTTGCAACAAAACTTCTTTTCTCCAAGCTGTGCACTCAACATAGTCTTTCTTGTTAGTGTCATCATATAATTGAATATCAGCTAAGGAGCATGTAGGTTTCATGTAGGTGATTAACTTGTAACCATTCCTTTGAGCTATTGGATCAAGTGCTTGTATCCATTGTTGAGCATGTGAATCTCCAATCAAAGCAATTGTATTTGAGCTTTTGGTGTCACCAAGTGTACAAATTTTGTCTGGATTAGGAGTGACCGCTTCAAAAGAATCGATACATTTGCCTCCAAGAGTATCATTAGAGACTAGATCCAATGAAGTTACTAAATTATCAGGAAGGGTGGTTATTTTGGTTGATTCTATAATATTTTGCGAAAGTTTATTTTGACCGTTGAATATTTTTTTATTCATTATATCGGACAAATAGCTGGCATATGTTTCACTAATGTGACTATCATCGTTATACACAGCCATATTGTCAATCACTGGTGGACACAATCCACCTTTACAGAACAAGTTATTGGTATATACAATTTTAGCTCCAATATTTGAGGCAATTTTATTTTCTTCTTTACTCTTAGGATTTTCTTTATTACCATCGTTGCCGATACTAAAATTACATTTTTGAATATCTTTGGAATTCTTGGCGAGACATTCAGGAATATTTTGAGTTGGTCGTGGAGTGTCAGTTAATCTAACGACTTGATTGCTACTGGTTTTTAGTTTGGAAATGAATTCACTGTATATTTCTGGAGTTGAATTTTGGTAAACTAACTCCGTGGTTATAACTATATCGGGTTTGATGCGGGCAATTTCTGTCATGACTGCATTCCTATATGAGTAACACTCTGTATAATCACGTTTTAGTAACGGGTTAAAGTGCTTGATATTCGTCATGGAACAGCCAGACTTGGTGAATGGAATTAGCTGATAATTATTCTTCTGGGCAATTGAATCCAAAGCTTTAGTCCATTGATTAGCGTGTGAATCGCCTATTAAGACAATAGTTTGTTTGGAATTTTTGTCCCCAAGCCTGCATTTCATACCTTCAGCTGGAGTAGCTATTGTTTCGACGGCAATACAGTCACTTCCAGTTTCTTTGGCGACTTGCTCTAGTGGTTTGGCTAATTTGGTTGGTAATTCCTTAATATTAATTGCCTCCTGTAGTTTGCCAAAAACGTCAGATTCGGATTTGTTAGCAGCTGCACTGGCAACTTTTTGATTAGAATTAATTCTAACTTTAGCTAATTCTATGGCGTAACCTGATCCTGCCACTACCATAATTAGAACTAGTCCAAGTTGGTAAGTAAGTTTGAAGTTATTCTTTAATTCTCGATTGAATCTAACTGGATTCTCAATCAAAAATAGTGATAATGTCGCTAATATAAGACTAATCATAATAGTAGCAATTCTATCTGTAACCTTGATATTTTCTCCTAATTGGTAGAATACAAATACCATAACTGGCCAGTGAATTAGATATAGTGAGTAAGATACTTTACCAATCCATCGGGTTATTCGCCAATCAAAGAATGATTCAAACGAGAATTTTGTTTTGTTGGTTCCTGCCACAACAATTAAGGCTGTAGCCAGTGTAGGGAGCAATGCCCATAGTCCAGGATAAACTGTCTTTTCTGTAATTAGAATTAAAGCTGCAACTATCCCTCCAAAACCAACCCAAGACAACACAGAAGAGATTTTGTTAGGGATTTTGGTTAGAAGTGGAAGATTAAAAGCAATTAAAGCACCAATTGCAAGCTGCCATGCTCTGGTATGAAGGCTAAAATAAGCCCACATTTGTGATTCAGCTGAAACTTTGTAGGATAAAAAAAGACTGACGGCAATTATTATCATTAATAAAACATTAGTTCCATATCTGAATTTGGCGAATTCTTGGCTTTTGATTAATTCTAACTTTTTGTTTTCAGTTTTGATTTTGAGTTCGACTAGTGGATCAATTATAGTTGCTGTAATTATGGTTGGTTGGTTGCGGTTCTTAATGAATATATTGGCTAGAATAAGTATTAACACAGGCCAAATAAAGTAAAACTGTTCTTCCAAAGCTAATGACCAAAAGTGCTGAAATGGCGATGGTGTTGTGGTTGATTGAAAGTAATCTGTACCACTAATTGCTAATCTGTAATTAATACCAGAAAAAGCTGCAAGGATTACGTCCCAGCAATAATTGATAAGTTGAAGCGGTGACAAAAATAGGAATGAACCAAGTAGTGTCAACATTAACACGATCATAGAAGCTGGAAAGATACGTAAGATACGTCTAGCATAAAAGCTTTTGAGTGAAATGGAGCCATTTTTGAGTACTTCATCGTGAAGGTGTTTGGTGATTAGGAATCCCGAAATAACAAAGAATATATCAACTCCAATGAATCCACCTCTAAGGGCTAATTTGGAATGGTCGATAACTACTACTGTTATAGCAATTGCTCTTAATGCCTCAATATCTGGGCGAAATTTTCTAATTGACATATATGTATATTTATTTGGTATTTTTTATTTGGTATTTTTTGATTACGGATTAGTTTCAATTTTTTATTCTTCTAGAGTTGCGTCAATTATTATATTTTTACCGCTGGCTTGAGCTTTATTGTCAGTTGTGGTCAAGTTATTAGACAAACCAACAAAAGTTACAGCTATCAAAATCAACAAAAAAGCTGGTAATACTTTGTAAAATAGTTTGGTGTGCTCGTGACTTGGGTTGTAATCCAATTTGGCAAATTGGTGTTTGATATACATGTCGTGACCCATCGTAATTAAAAAAACCAAGTAAGAGAATATGTTAACAAAAATCCATATAATTACAACATAATGATTGACATTAATTAGAGAAATCTTACCCGTAACAAGCACGTACAATACAGCTAATATGTACAATGCGAAGTAAGCAAAGTTAAAAAAGTAACTAAAAGTGATCCATATATCTCGTTTGGTTTTGACACCAGTTGGAGACCAGCCCATATTCCAATCAAAAATAGTGTGATATAAAGCTAGGCAATAAGCTGATTGAGCCAAGAATCTAGCTACAATATTACCAACAGAGAACTTGTGGATTCTCAAAAGCGGCAGCAACACATAGGTAAAGAATATATACGGCATGAATGGAAAAGCGTATTCCCAAGACAATTTGTCACTATTAAAAGCAATAATTAGAATCCCAATAAATGCAAAAATATAATTGAAAAAAGAAGTTATATAGTACAAAAATCCAGAAATAAAACACATTTTGGCAGATAGCGGAATATCTAGTTTCCAAAAATTAGGATCAGTCATAAGACTCATACTACCTTTGCACCAGCGATATTGCTGTTTAAAGAAGGCTTCACTATCATCAGGACAAAAACCCTCGGCTAAAATATATGGATTATATCTTACAGTGTAACCAACTCCATTAACTCTAATTCCCGTCCAGACATCTTCTGAATGTTCAATCTGGTGAGTCCCACCAATTAAATTAAGAGCTTCCCTTCTGTAGACGGCACAAGTTCCAACACAGATTGCACCACCAAGTCCATCTCTGGAAACCTGAATTAAACGATAAAAATCTTCTTGAATAGCACCAGCTCCGTATTCTAACCAGCATTTGTCACTGACTTTGTGATGAACTTCAAAATATTGTGGAGTTTGGAGGATTCCAATTTTGGGATCTTTTATCAAGTAAGGTACAGATTCATTAATAAATTCAGGAAGAGGTGCAAAATCAGCATCAAATATAATCATGTAATCACCACTAGTTCTATCAAAAGCGTATTTGAGGTTGCCTGCTTTCTTCATTTCACCTTTGTTAGGTCTCGAAAAGTAGTTGAAATTGAACTCTTTTGCCATTGCTTCTACTTCTGGGCTACCTTTATCATCGAGTACGTAGACTTTGTAATTAGGATAATTAATTCTAGCAACCGCTTGCCAAGTTCTTCTTAGAATATCGATTGGTTCACCGCATACAGGTAGTTGTACATCGACTGAAGGCTTGTCTTTGGAATTAACGAATTCTCTGACAAGTTCTTGGTGTTTTGTTAGATCAGGTTTTTTGTAAAACAGATTAATAGAATAACTTATTATATTGTAGATTGTTAGAATCAGAATTGGTGGAAAAAACAAAGCCCAATAAAAAAGATCTAGGTTGAAAAAACTAAAATAGGCAAAGAACGTAGTTAACCAAGCTAATATACCAAATAAGTATATACCTTTCATAAGTAGTGGATATTTGATTATGTAGTGATTTTTATCAAATTTTGAGTGTTTAGTTGATTTTATCGAATGATATTTCATTTTATTTATTTTTATTTCGGTTAATTATGTGCAACAAAATAACACAAAGCTATTTCAAACTCTCTTGTATTTAGTAACTTACGCTTCCATTTGTATATGTCCAAATCCACTTTAATTTTTAATCTGGATGATCAAAGGTGCAATAGACTTGAATATATAACCTGTATTTATTGATTAATTAATATTTTACACCTAATATTTTACACCAAAAAAAATTATCGAATTTTGTAGCTTTCTCACAGTCTTTAATTGTTTAGTAGCTAGACTTTGATACGTTACAAAAGTTGATAATTAAGGAGTGTTCGTTAATCGGTTGAATCGGTTGTGTTTTTGTATTTATACTGACAAAAGTTTTATTTGATTTGTGTTTAATTGTTATTAGTAATTAATTATTTTTATGTTTGTACTTGTTAATATACACAATGATTATAGTACACATTTTTTTAGAAGGCAAACTATTGTTGAGATTAAAAAGAATAAAAAGTTAGCAACCACAAAACCAACTTGCCAAAACTATTTTTTTTTTGTAAACTTAGAAACAAGAATTTTAAGATCAAAAGATAGATTTTAAGCAATCTTCAGATCCAAAAAAAATTTTAAAAATTAACTTTAAACCAAAGTTATTATTATAATATATCACTTTTAAACTTATTTTAATTTGTTATTTAATTTACATTAAAACTGTAGATTGTATATTTTGTAGCAAATTCACAAACACCTCCTCTAGTCAAAAAAAGTATTCTATTTGTAGGATCCTAAAATAAATTCAAGAAGACAGTTTTGAGTCTGTAGATTATATTTATTCACCAATTCTAAAAATTCACTAAACCTTACTTATTACTTCTTTATGCCCGCTCCACACTTTGATAACAGAGCCAAAAATGCCCTAGCAGTAGCTCAACAAATGGCAATCCAAATGAACCATAGTCACATTGGTTCCGAACATTTATTATTTGGAATTTTGTCACAGCCACAAGATGGTCTACCTTTCCAGATGACTTTTGTGGACAATATGACTAATCAGGAGCTTTTGGATCTTATTTCCAAGCAAGGTCTAGATCAATTCCAATCCAAACCAGTTACAACTGAACAACCTCGCCCTAGCAACTATTTACCCGAAATAACCTCTGAACTTCAAGCTTCTTTAGATAACGCTATCCGTATTGCTGAAGATTTTAGCTATGATTATATTGGTTTAGAACATTTGTTTTTTGGTATCTTAGAAACTCCAGAATCTCATGGTCAAAAAGTTATTGGTCTTACTGGTGGAGCTGCTGACAAACTCAAAGAAATTTTGACTAATATTTTTGAATCTCACAATCAGCCATCTTCATCTTCTATGCCCGAGTCTTTATCTAAGGGTAAAGCACCTAGAGCTTCAAAATCACAATCAGCTTTGTCTTACTTTGCTTTTAACCTTAATGACAAAATCCGCAGTGAAAAAGATTTTATGTTAGTTGATCGTGACAAAGAAATCAACCGCTTGATCGAGATTCTCTCCCGCAAGAACAAAAATAACCCAATTATTCTTGGCGAACCAGGAGTTGGCAAAACTGCACTTGTAGAAGGTCTAGCCAAAAGAATTAACGATGGACAAGTTCCCAGTTGGTTAGCTAACAAAAAAATTCTCAATCTTGATGTTGGTGGATTATTAGCTGGAGCTGTGTTTCGAGGTGAATTTGAGCAACGCTTGAAAGTTATTATTGAAGAAGTCGTAGCTTCTAAGGATATAATTCTTTTTGTGGATGAACTTCACTCGGTAATTGGTGCTGGAAGTGCTAATAACAATGGTCCAGACATGTCTTCTATAATGAAACCTGCCTTGTCTCGTGGGGAATTGTCAATGATTGGTGCAACTACTGAAGATGAATATAGAACTATCATCAAGAAAGACAAAGCTTTTGAAAGACGTTTTCAACCAGTACGACTGGAGCAGCCCAATAATCAAGAAGTTGCCAATATTATACGTGGAGTTAAGCCGATGTATGAGAATTATCACAAAGCTTTTTTTCCAGATGAATTAATTACTGATCTTGTTGATCTGTCTGATAGATTTTTGCCAGAGAGATATTTTCCAGATAAAGCAATTGACGTGCTCGATGAATCTATGGTTAGAGCTAGACTTCAATCGTATGAAAAATATGGTGATCAAAACAAGAATGACCAAGCTTGGGTCGAAATAGAAAAACAAATTCTAGGATTAATTAATCAAAAAAATGAAGCTATCCTTAATCGTAACGTTGAGTTATCTAACAAATTTGAATCCGATCAAAAACAATTAGAAGAGCGGTTGTCCAAACTAAACATGGAGAACAAAGAATCTCAAAAATCCAGTATTGTCACCAAAAGTCTCTTGGAAAAGACCATTTCTGAAATTAGCACAGTTCCACTTGTTCGTATCTCATCTAATATTTTTACAAGTATTAAAGGTTTGGAAGATGCATTAGCAACGCAGATTTTTGGTCAATCAGAAGCAATTACACAAGTTGCCAAAGCTTTGAAGAGAAGTTACGCTGGTGTTAACCCGCACAAAGGTCCCATCGCATCGTTCCTATTACTTGGTCCAACTGGTGTTGGAAAGACCGAAATGGTGAAGTTATTGACAAGTGATTTGTACGGTGATCCCAATAAATATTTGCTTAAGATTGATATGTCAGAGTTTAGAGAAAGGCACAATTTGAGTCGATTACTTGGTGCTCCAGCTGGCTATGTTGGTCATGAAGATGCTCCACAGTTAACTGAATTCCTTCGCAAAAAACCATATTCCGTTATTCTTTTTGATGAAATTGAAAAAGGTCACCCTGAAGTTCTCAACATTCTTTTGCAGATGCTTGAAGACGGTTACGTTAGTGATTCCAAAGGAAACAAAGTCACTTGTCAGCACGCTTTAATTTTTTTGACTTCTAACCTTGGTAAGACACAACTCAACAAATTCGCTTCCAAATTGGGTTTTGTGGATATGTCCAAGCAAGACGATGAAGACTATAATACTATCAAATCTCAAGTTATGCAAGAAGTTGAAAAATCAATCAAACCTGAAATACTTGGTAGAATTAATGCCAAAATTGTATTTAGACCAATTACCAAAGATGTTATTCTTCAAGTTATCAACAAAGAATTAGCTGCAATTCAAAAGCATTTACTCAAAAATGGTCGTCGAGTTAACTTTAAGCCTGAAGTTGCTGATTATGTAGCCACCAAAGCCAATGACAAAATCGAATATGGAGCAAGAGAAGTCAAAAACTTAGTAGCCGAATTCGTACAAGATCCAATTGCCGAATTTCTGTTGGATAATACCGAAAGCTTTGATCTAATGGTTCAAGTCCAAGATGGTTCAGTTCTTGTCACTGTTCAACAAAAACTAGTCAAACCAAAAAAACTAGTTTCTAAGAAAAAAATTGAGGTTTAGTTAATAGAAACCCCAAACTTAAAACCCCCAAACTCTTCGAGTTTGACCCCTTGGAAAGGATATTTTTTTTTGATGTAGTTTCAAATCAAGTTTATTATTCTATATATTTGAGTTAAAACTGCTCATAAAATTGCCCCTCAAGAGGGGTTGGCTACGAAGTTGACTGGGTTTTTTGTAGGATCTAAAAAAATATCCTTTCCAAGGGGTCAAACTCGAAGAGTTTGGGGGTTTTGAGGGTTTAACTAACTTTAGCTTTTTTGGATTGATCATAGATCAGAGATATTGTCTCAACTATTGCAAATAAGCCAACTAGAATTGAGATTGGACTAATCTTAATCAAAGCTATGTGTAAGAATATCAACCAAACGATTATATACACCAAAGAGTGCAGGGTTTTCCAGTGTTTTTTGAGAATCTTTTTGGACAATTGATTGGAAGTTAGGGCTAACCAAAAACTTAAAAATAGTGCTAGTAAGCCAAAAACAAAGTACGCTTGAATATTCGGTTTGATTCCAGATTTGAGAAATGGCATAAGTACCATCATCAAATAATGACCGAGAGCTGTAAAGAACATGATTAGACCAAGTTGGGCTCTAGCATACAGTAGATGTACTGGAATTTGACCAAGGAAATTGATGTTTGATCTGCGAATAATACCAGGTGTAATAGTTATACAAAAAAATAAAGCTGAAATTAAGCCTAAGTTTTTGCCAGTTGTTCTGACTTGGCGTAGATCCCAACCAGAGATTGTCACCACATATATAATAAAAATTACAAAGGCTAATAATATACCGATGCAGATATTTTTGAAGACTTGTTTGGAGTTCATAACCAAACCATTTAAGTCTAAGTTGATTCCAGTGTCAAGTTAATTTGTTTCAACCAAAATAAAAAACCCTTAATTTCTGATTGGGTTTAGGTTATGGTATATGTTTGGGTATATCTTTGGGATTTGCAACGATTCCTGACGCTGTGCTACGACTTGAAAATGGTCTTTTTGGAGCTGGTGATTCTGTAGTAGTTGGAACTGGTTTTGGTGATTCTGTAGTTGAAGTTGACGATTCTATAGTAATTGGCTGAATTGGAGTGGAAGTTTCTGCAGATGGTTTTACACAAGCTGTTAATGTTAAAGCTGATAATACAGCTAATCCAGCCGCAAGAGATTCTTTTGCACTTGGTAGGCGTATTGCGTCAAATGGATTTTTTTTAGGTTTGAATTCCATAAAGTAATGTCTTTGTATCGTTCTTAAAATATGCAAAAGTTGATTTGCCAGCCAATTCTACTACACACACAAATGTCAACACTTTTTAGTCAACAAAAAAACTTCCATAGTGGAAGGTTAGCGTGAGTAAATTTATTTACATTTCAAGTTCTACAATGATTGGTAAGTGATCAGAGATTCCTAGTTCAGGAATGTCCCAGTTGATTACCTTGAATCCTTTTTGAAACACATAGTCTACAGACAAACCATTGCTGATACTTGGATCCATTTGTTGGTATTTTGGCAAAAAAATTGGGTGATTAGACGGTGATAGTGTATTGGTGGAACCAGCGTTAACCAAATTTAAGTTGGATTTTAAGTTTTGAATACAACTTGCCTGTTGATGAATGTTGAGATCACCAGAGAATATTGTTGGAATTTTTTTTGAGTTATTTACAAAATCACATACATTTTCAGCTTCTTGAATCATTTGCAAGGTTTCAGTACATTTTTGGGTAGCCGTAAAATGAGTTGTAATGTTACGTAATAATTGTCCATTGTATTTCAAAAGTGTCCAGATAAGATTTTTTGGCTCACGATAAACTATTGGATAAGCAAGATTGCGATTGGTTTTGATAGCTTCTTCCAGCTTTTGCATCGATTGGTAACTGATTACTCCAGGTTGGTTATTACTGTTGCGAAACCACACCGTACCAAAATCTAACACTTCTAATTTTGTCAAAATTGCATTACCGAACCAATCTAGCTTACCCTCTTCAGATTCCATAGCTGTGAATGGACTATAAATCACTTGCATACCAAGCTCGCTAGCTAGTTGATCCAAGTATTTACCACTGCAAAACTCGATGATTTCACTAGTTGTAGCTTCTTGAATATTGATAATATCTGCATTTTGTTCCCGAAGAAATTGTAGCAACTTATCAAAATAAGTGAATTTGAATACGTTTATTTGTATGATTTTGAGCATTTAATTATTATTAATTTTACTTCTACACAAAGAAAAACCTGAAATAAATTCAGGATGATAGTTCTAGTTTTATTACTTTCTTTCGGTGATAATTTTTTCTTGGACATTCCTTGGAACCTCTGCGTAGTGAGCAAATTCCATTGAAGCTGTTCCTTGACCTTTGGTTCTACCACGTAGATCACTAATGTATCCAAATAGATTTTCTAGTGGAACAAAAGCTGTAACAACTTTGGCTTTACCGCGAGAATCTGTTCCTTGGACTTGACCACGGCGTGAGTTAACATCACCAATAGCATCTCCCATGTACTCTTCTGGTACTACTATCTCTAGTTTCATTATTGGTTCAAGAATTACAGGATTTGCCTTGAGGATAGCATTTTTCATTGCTTCTACACCAGCCATTTTGAATGATAATTCATCAGAGTCAACATCATGGTAAGATCCATCGTATACATCAACTTCAATATCAAGCATTGGATAACCAGCTAGAACACCGTTTTGCATTACTTCTTCACAACCTTTTTGAATTGCAGGAATGTATTCTTTTGGAATTGAACCTCCAACAATTTTGTTGTTAAATTTGAAACCTTGACCTCTTTCAATTGGTCTGATTCTAATCCAGCAATGACCGAATTTTCCACGACCTCCAGATTGTTTGACGTATTTACCTTCAGCCTCAACTTCATTTCTAATTGCTTCCTTGTAAGCTACTTGTGGAGCTCCAACTGTAGACTCTACTTTGTACTCACGCTTCATACGATCTACAATAATATCCAAGTGAAGTTCGCCCATTCCAGCAAGAATTGTTTGACCAGTTTCTTCGTTAGAAAATACTCTAAGTGAAGGATCTTCAGCTACCAACTTAGACAGGGCAATACCCATTTTTTCTTGGTCATTCTTGGTCTTAGGTTCAACGGCAATTGAGATTACAGGTTCTGGGAAATTGATCGATTCTAGCAATACTGGATTAGCTTTGGTACATAATGAGTCACCAGTTTTGGCTTCTCTCATACCTATAAAAGCTGCAATTTCACCAGCGTAAACTTCATCGACATCCTCTCGATTATTGGAGTGGAGTTTGACGATACGACCAGCTCTTTCGCTCTTTCGTGTTCTAGGATTGTAGATTTCTTCACCTTTTTTGACTACACCTTGGTACACACGGAAAAAAGTCAAAGTACCGAATTGATCTGTAGCAATTTTGAAGGCTAAGGCAGCCATTGGCTTGGAATCATCGGCTGTAATATCGATAGTTACATTTTCATCATCAATATCAGTTCCTTTCATAACCCCAACATCTAGTGGAGAAGGTAAGAATTCACATACAGCATCCAGTACTCTTTGAACACCTTTATTCTTGAGAGCAGTTCCACAAAAAATAGGATGTAAATTACAACTAATTGTTGCTTTACGAATAGCTACTTTGAGTTCCATTTCGGTTATTTCTTCACCGTTTAGGAATTTATCCATTAACAGGTCATCGGTTTCAGCGACTCGTTCAACTAGTATTTCACGATACTTAGTAGCAAGTTCCATCATGTCAGCAGGAATAGCTTCAGTTCTTACGTCTTTACCGATTTCGTCGTGATAGATTGTAGCGTGCATTGGAAGTAGGTCTACAGTTCCACGGAAGTTTTCTTCGATACCGATAGGTAATTGCATTACAACACCATTGTCTGTTAGACGATCTTTGATGGATTTGACATCGTAATAAAAATCAGCACCCGTTCGATCCAACTTGTTAATGAAACACATTCTGGGAACAGAATACTTGTCGGCTTGTCGCCAAACTGTTTCGGATTGAGATTCTACACCAGCAACACCATCAAAAACGGTAATTGCACCATCAAGTACACGGAGTGAGCGTTCAACTTCAATAGTAAAATCAACGTGACCAGGTGTGTCAATTATGTTGAATTGTGTCTTAGTGTCTTTGTCTTCTTCACCGTAAACCCAAGTTGGAGCTTCCCAATAGCAGGTTGTAGCCGCCGCCGTGATTGTAATACCTCGCTCTTTTTCTTGTGCCATCCAATCCATTGTAGCTCCTCCGTCATGAACTTCACCAATTTTGTAGGAGCGACCAGTATAAAGTAATACACGTTCTGAAAAAGTAGTTTTACCAGCGTCAATGTGAGCGATGATTCCAAAGTTACGAACTTTGTTAATAGGGGTTTGTCTTGGCATATAAATGATAAATTGTAGTTTTATTCAAAATAAAATGTTATGGATTATACCACAACACTATGCTAAATATATAACTCTGCAAGCCTTTTTTTGTCAACTTCATTAATTACTAGAATTGTATCGGTATTTAGTCCATAATCAGTGTCACAAATATATCATTAATTCTAATTTGTGTCTAACTATTGACATAATACCAAAAAAACTCTAAGAATATTTGGTGGTAAATGATTAATAATCTAATTCCAACAAACTATGTCAAATACATCATAATTATCCATAAAAAAATAACTATTCCTAATCACTTTTTGAAGCGGCGGTTAAAAAATAGTTACATTAAGTATTCTCATTTATATCAATCTCTATGTCAAACCAAACCAAATTAGCAGCAATTGCTATTCTAATAATAGTTATTACCGCAGGAAGTTTATTCATTTCTGGAGTTTTTAAACCTAAGAAAGGCGATCAATTGGTTCAGGTTAATTCAAGTTCAATTAGTTCAGTTTCGAGTTCACTTGTTTCAATTAGTTCAGCTTCAATGGTTAGTTCAACTCAAGTTAGTTCTAAAGCTGTCAGTTCTGAAAGTCAAGTTGTTTCATCTACTCCAACAGTTCAATCTTCTTCCAAAGCTGTGGAGGTTGTTAATTC
>JAYUKQ010000117.1:0-7502 GCA_043764315.1 bacterium
ATAAAAACACTATATATAGTTGTACTTATGATATATTAAGCAAAAAGCATACCAAATGTTGCTCTTGAACTTATCGTTTTATTTTGAACTAGCTAAAGCTGACCAAGTGATACATAGATCTTCTGTCCCTTGAACTTATCGTTTTATTTTGGAGCAAAAAATACAACCCTTTAAGGGTTTTTTAATATGCATTTTTGAGATTTAACAAACTCCCAAATTCTTCTAGTTTGACTCATTGGAAGGTGTACTTGTCACCAAAAGTAATTCACTAAAAAAATTGACTATTCTAATGCAAATTGATTAATCAAATTCAAAACATTTGTTTGAATGGTTGTGTCAGTGAGAAGTTTAAGCATTTCTTGTTCGTAGCAAGTGTCGTTCATTTGACTGTTTATTTGACCAAGTTTGCACTTAGTTTCAGCGGCTTCTTTTTGAGTTTGAGTAACTAATTCACCTTTGGTTATAACAAAGTAGTTTTTATTTCGATTACCATAAATTTCAATAGTTGGATCACCCAAAGATTGTCCGTTGTTGTAATTCAAAGTAACAAAAGCTCTTGTTTGATCAGCTCCAGTTGCTAACACATTTATATTTTTGATTATATTGCTACTAGCACCCCCACAGTTATAGATAAAATTAGAGTAAATAGGATTTTGCCAAAAATTAGCTGTTGTTCCAATTTGTTTTTGTAATGCGCTTCCATTCAAAAAATCTTTAATTTGAGCTAAAGCACTTTGTGCAAAATCTTCTTCTTTGCGTACAATCATATTGCCAACATTAGACGTATAAACGCTTAGTTGACCAGCGGGACAGGAGTTAGAAGTTGGAGTTGTGGAAGTCAAATTGGTGTTTTTGAGCTGAAATTCTGGTCGAGCGGAGTTTGTTGTTGGAATTATTTGAGTTGTTATTTGAGGCGGTGGTGTATTAGTATTTTGGACTGTTTGATCGGTTTCATCTACATCTTTATTTACCAAATTATTTTGAGGGTTAGGTTGAGAAGTAATTGGAGTTGTAATTGGTAATTTGCTCGGATTCATTGGTGTCATTGGGTTCTTACTAATACTAGAACTAACTGAACTTGAACTAGTTGAATTAACAGAACTTATTGAACTTATTGAGCTTGCTGAAAGACTTGAAAGACTTGAACTGGAAACTGAACTAGCTATCATTGTATTAATGCTACTGCTAGAAGTAGTTTTTGTAGAGGTTCTCGTATCAAAATTAGAATTGATTGAGGTTATTGAGGTAGAAGATATATTTCCTGCTTTGGCTTCAGTCGGTTGATTAACATTAGTAGAAAAAGGATTGATAAGCCAGACGCTTCCACCTAAGACTACAACTACAAAACTAACAAAAACTGGTAGGTGATTTTTTTCTAAAAAATCTAAGGTACGGTCAAACATGGTATTTTTATTTTTATTTTTTTAATTTCAGAAGTTATTTTAACTTAGCTTTTTGAATTTGGCAAATTGTAGCTAATTCATTGACATGGTTATGTTTAGACATTAAATTAGAATAATATGTCTAATCCTAAAATTGCCATTATTGGTTCGGGTCCAGCTGGTTTTACAGCTGCAATATATACCGCTAGAGCTAGTCTTGATACAACTGTAATTATGGGTTTGCAGCCAGGAGGTCAACTTACGACCACAACTGAAATTGAGAATTTTCCAGGTTTTGTGGATGGGATTGATGGTGGTGAATTAATGCAAAACATGCAAAAACAGGCTGAAAGATTCGGTGCTAAGACTATCTTGGAAGAAGTCAAAAATTTGGAAGTTGAATATCCAGATAAAACAGTTATCTTTGCTACACACAATCCATCTAAGGTTGAAAGAATCAATAACTATATTCAGATCAAAGGTCTAACAATTCAATCTCCAATCTCTAATCTTCAAACTAATCTTCAAATTGCTGAAACTGGACAAGACGAATACCAAAATGCCCAAATCAAATCTAAGGCTTATTTTGATCAGTTCGGTATACCAAGTTTTTCGCTTGATACTGGTCTTTATTTTGAAGGCGTAGAAGATAGCGAGCAACCAAAACAAAATGTACAAGGTATAGCTGGAGCAACGGATGAAGATGATGACGAAAATAGATTTACCAAAATGTCTACTTGGTACGCTAATTTGTCAACCAAATACGGCGGCGAACTAAAAGGTTATTGGTTGGATGTTTACGTTCTCTTTGACGGACAAAAATATTATTCTACACAGTGTAAGAGAGAATTAACTTTGACTCCTAATGTGTTCAAAAAAGACGTTAACTTGCCAGTTGCTTCTTTGTACAAAATCAATGACAAATATTATCACGATCTTACAACTGAACAAAAATATGATTACATGCAACCTTCTATGTCGTCTCTGGCGAAGATGTTGATATTGTTTCAACAGGAATCCAAACCTCAATTTCATTTACAAATTGGAGGTAATATTGAAATTTTTGATGCTGTAATTATTGCTTCTGGAGCTAGTGCCAAATATATTGGTCTGCCTAACGAAGAAAGATTCGTGGGCAAAGGTTATCACAGCTGCGCAACTTGCGATGGATTCTTTTATCGAAAAAAAGAAATTATTATGGTTGGTGGTGGTGATTCAGCTATGGAAGAAGCTGGTTTTTTGACTAGATTCGCTACCAAAGTTCATTTGATTCATAGATCTGACAAGTTCCGAGCTTCCAAAATTATGTTTGATAGAGCCAAAAATAACCCCAAAATCGAGTTTCACGAATGGAAACAAATTGTGGAACTTGTTGGTGAAGACAAAATTGAATCAGTTGTAATTGAAGATACTCGAACCAAAGAAAGACATAATATGCTAATTAATGGAGTTTTTGTGGCAATTGGTCATGTTCCTAATACTTCTTTTGTCAAAGAAAAACTAGAAACTACTGATTTGGGTTATCTAACCAAACCAAAAACTGACTTTAAGCTCCAAAATATGTCCAAAATTCCTGGTATATTCGTCGGTGGAGATGTGGAAGATCAAATTTATCGTCAAGCTATTACGGCAGCAGCAGAAGGTTGTAAGGCAGCAATTGACTGTGAAAGATGGTTGGAAACTTTTAATCTTTAAAATCAATATGTTGACAATTGAAGCTTTTTTTTGAATAATCTAATCTGCATAGCTATTCATTTGCTATATTTTTATTTTTATGTCTGCTTCGCCAAATATTTCGGTTGCAGCTGAGTTGATTACTAGAGTTGACTTACCAATTTTGGGTACGTTAGAAATTACCAATGCCATGTTGTCAGCTTTCGTAATATGCGTATTCATGTGTGTTGGTGGAACTATTCTAGGATCTCACCTGTCTAGCACTAGGAAAGTGTCGAAGATTCAGCATTTTTTGGAGGGTTTTCTGTTGTATATTCGTAATATTACTGGTGCCAATCTTGGTTCTAATGATATTGCCAACAAATACCTCGGTTTAACTTTAACTTTATTTTTGTTTATAGTTTTGGGAAGTTGGTTTGGTCTAGTGCCAGGTGTTCTTGATCTAAGGTACAATGGAGTGCATCTTTTTAGAGCTCCAACTACCGATCTTAACGCTTGTATTGCACTGTCTATAATTGCTTTTTTGACTGTTCAAATTGCTGGTTTTCGTGCACTTGGATTAGGTTATCTTGGTAAGTTTTTTACTATCAAAGGTGGGCCAATGGGTTCAATCGTTGGTTTATTAGAGTTCTTCTTAGAATGGACTAGATTAATTAGTTATAGTTTTAGACTTTTTGGTAATATCTTTGCTGGTGAAGTTTTAATTGTAGTTTTGTCTTATCTTACCAAGAATTATTTTGTTCCACTTCCAGCTTTGGTTATCCTTATGGAAACTGGTGTAGCTCTTATTCAAGGTTATGTTCTAATCTCGTTAATGACAGTCTTTATTAAAATGGCAACAGAGTCTCACGATTCTCATGCTCACTAATGTTGTTAGTTTTTATTTTTCGTATTCAAATATTTTATATTCACTATTATGTCCCCAGAAGTGTACAAACAATTAGCGTTCGCATTAGTAGTAGGTATTGGTATGATTGGTCCTGGTATTGGTATTGGTCTGATCGGTGCAGGAGCTGTCCAAGGTATAGCTCGCAATCCACAAGCTCAAGATAAAATTCAATCTACTATGATTTTGGCAATTGCCTTTACAGAATCATTAGCTATCTTTGCACTTGTTGTTGGTATGATTATCAACTTCGTCAAATAAATCAATTAGCCTCTTTGTTAAGAGATTTTTAATTTTTTATTATAATCATGTTACTAAATACACTTAGCGTATATGCCGCAGGCTCACCTGAAGGTGGTCGCACAGGTTTGGGTCTTAATCTTGTAGATATTGCTTTTTATTTACTTTGTTTCGTTATTGCAATGTTGGTTCTCAACAATGTTTTATTCAAACCTTTATCCAAATTATTAGATGAAAGAGCGACTCGTATCGACTCTGATTACGACAAAATGGAAGAAATGGAAGCCAAAATCACTAACGCTGATAATCAAGCCAAATCAATTCTAGCTCAAGCATATGCTGATGGTCGAAATATCACAGAAGAAGCTCGTAATCAAGTCGAACCAACCAAAACCCAAATTCTGGCGGAAGCCGAAACACACAAAGCCGAAATTCTCAATAAAGCCAATCAAGAAGCTGACAAAATAATTGCTAATTCTCGAGCTAATGCCGAAAAAGAAATCTTAGTGTTGGTTCAAAAAACTATTCAAAAAGCTACATCTAATCTAAAAATTAGCGGAGCTTCCCAGAACGAAATTTTGGGTAGTATAGTTAATAGTAAGTTGTAGTAAACACAAGTTGTCTTCCAACGAACTTCAAAATGTCTGACTATTATATGTATATTTTAACTAGTAAATATAATTCAGTTCTATATATCGGAGTTACCAATAATTTGATCAAAAGAGTTTAGTTTATTTTGAATCAACCCAATCTGTAGAATCAGCAATCAATAGAGAAAAATACCTCAAACATAAAACTAAATCGTTTAAACTAGATTTGATCAAAACTACTAATCCTAATTTTGATGACATGTATGACACTATTTTTTCTTGAATATGCTGTTGGGGGATTTTTGAGTTTTTGGTTTTACTCAAAATTACAAGTTATGGGAAATGCAAAACAAAACAATTTTAATTTATACAATTTTAACAATATATCAATCAATTATATGCAAGAAGCATTAATACAACCACAAGGATTAGTAACCTTAGAACAACTAGCTAATTTTCAAGCTATGATGGACAAAGCCCCAGAAGCTACAAAACGTTTTTTAGGTAGAATGGGTTTGACTCGAGAACAATTGTTTCAATCTTTAAAATTAGACAATAATTCAGATGTTTTACGAGCAAGTGCCTTTGATTCTATGCCACCTCTTATAAGAGATAATTTTTTTGGATTTTGCCCAAAACCTAGCGGAATGTCAGGTATGAACAATGATAGTTGGGATTCTCTTAATCAAAATCAAGCAGACAAGAGTCAAGCAGATGAGAATAAGAGAACGGCTGACGATGCAAGTGATGCTAGTAGACCAATATCCAAATAATAACACACAACCAAAATGTTTAAACCAATTATAATTACTTCCGCAGTAGTGTTTCCAGACGATTTGAAGTCGCAATTGGAATCCAAGCTTAGAGTCAAAATTGGAGATTTTCCTTTTGTCTACGAGGTTGATTCTTCTCTAATTGCTGGTCTTCAAGTTAGTTATGGCGATACCGAACTGCATTACGATCTCAAGTCCGAGATTGAATACTTGACCAACGAATTAGTCTAAATCATTATCTTTGTAATTAAGTTCTTATTTATGCTCAAAAAATTATCTTTAAGTATTGATATTGAAGAAGAAGTTTATGAAGATTTGGTAACTCAAATTAATTTGTTAATTGCTTCAACGATAATCAAAAAATCAACTAAAACGGATTCTACCCTTGTTTTTGATGAAGAAAAAAATTTGTATGTTTACACACCCGCAACCAAAAATTCTGGAGCCAAAATTACCTTTCATACACCTCGTTTTAAACTCAAAAAAGATTGAAATACCTAACATTTTGATTGACACTGGATTTGAAGGTGAATTAGCCTTACCAATGGATTTGTATCATAAAGCTTCTTTAGAAAATCAAGAAATAAAATTAATTAGAGTTAATTACGCAAATAATTCTGGAACTTTAATGCAAACAATGAAATGATTCAATTAGAAGGTCAAACTTTTGAAGTCGAAGTACTTTGGTTGGATAATTCAGATGAACCATTAATTGGGTCAGGTTTCTTTGCCAAATATGCAGACATACTACAATTTAATTACAAGGATAATACAATTTCCTTTTTACTCAAACAATAATTTTTTAAACACATGTCTTTATTTACCAACCTTGAAGCTAAGTTAAACGCTATTGAAGATCGCGATAATACCCAGAATGTTGGTGTTATTATTTCAGTCAAAGATGGTGTTGCTTTAGCTGATGGCTTATCCTCTGTTAGTTATAACGAGATTGTTGAGATTATGGTTGATGGTCAATATATTCCAGCTGTTGCTTTTAACCTTGAAACTGACCAAGTAGGTCTTCTTATTTTATCTAATCAAGTTGCGCTTATTAGTGCTGGTTGCAAGTGTTTTGCTACTGGTGAAACTTTATCAGTTCAAGTTGGCAACGAAATCCTCGGTCACACCGTTGATGCACTTGGCGAATCAATTGATGGTCACGCCTTGAATTATCAAGAACCAAAATTAATGCCAATTGAACGCAAAGCCTACGGTGTTATGGCTCGTCAGTCGGTCAGTCGCCCAGTCAAAACTGGAATTACCGTAATTGATGCTCTAGTTAACGTCGGTCGAGGTCAACGTGAGTTAATTATTGGTGACAGGCAAACCGGCAAAACTACAATTGCAGTCGATGCAATTATTAACCAGAAGAAAGAAAATATGGTTTGTATCTATGTTTCTGTAGGTCAAAAACAATCCAAAACTCGTCAATTAATTGAACGACTAGAAAAAGCTGGAGCTATGGATTATACCGTAATTGTATCGGCTTCTGCAGCAGATAATCCTTCAATGCAATATTTGGCTCCGTATTCTGGCGTGGCAATTGCAGAGTACTTCATGGAGAAAGGTAAGGATGTACTTATTATCTACGATGATTTGACCAAACATGCTTGGGCTTATCGTCAACTTTCTCTCCTGTTTCGTCGTCCACCTGGTCGTGAAGCTTATCCTGGAGATGTTTTCTTTTTGCACTCAAGACTTCTTGAAAGAGCTTGCCAACTTAACGATCAACTGGGAGGAGGTTCAATCACCGCTTTGCCAATTATCGAAACTCAAGCTGGAGATATCAGTGCTTACATTCCAACCAATGTAATTAGTATTACCGATGGTCAAATCTTCATGGAATCTAACTTATTCAACTCGGGGATTAGACCTGCTGTCAGTCCAGGATTATCTGTAACTCGTGTTGGAGGAGCTGCCCAGACCAAAGCTATGAAAAAAGTTGCTGGTTCGATGA
>JAYUKQ010000118.1:0-28118 GCA_043764315.1 bacterium
ATAAACTAAAAAACATAAAAATTAATTAAAAAATTAAAATTCCAATTAGAATATATAGCATCATATAGATTGCTAGTCAAGTTAATTATTTCGGTATTAAAAAGATCCTAAATCAAGTTCAAGATGACAGTTATGGTTTCAGAATGAAAGGTAGAATTTCAAGATGAAAGGTGTTTGTTTTTATGAAAGGTGATTTTTGAGTCTTAAAGAAAGTTTTAACTCAAAGCAATTAAACCATTTCTAGCCATATCTCTTTCTCTTCCTTGAGAGTTTTTCATAATCATAGAATATATCTCAATGGCTTTTTCGTGTTCACCGTATTTTTCGTAATGTTTACCAAGTTCTAGCCAAATATCATAATGAGATAAACCAGTTTCTTTTAGCCTCTGAAGGATACTACTTTCAATTTTTTCGTATATTTCGTCTTTGGCTTTTTTGGCATCTATGTCTTCTTGTTGGCTATCACTAGCAATATTCAAAGTGGCGGAAGATTTGACTGGTTTTGCTCTACTGTTGTTACTGTGAAAGGTTGAATTGATTGGTTCATTTATACTTTCAACTTCTAATACGTTGTCTTGTTTTTGGTTAATTGAATTAATCTTATCAATTGTATCATCCACTTCCTTGGTTGTTGATTGGGTGTTTTGATCACTTAAAGAACTGTTACTTGATTTTTCTTTAGTTATTAATTGCATGAATTTTGACCAAGCAAATTTGGTATAAAGTTCAAGATTGGAAGATACTTTTTTGACTACAGTTGTCGTTTTGTTCAACCAACCTTCGTAATCTTGATTCTTAACAAGTACCAAGGATTTTTCTATATAATGGTTGACTTTTTGGGAAACTTTCATGTCAGAGGAGTAATTATTTTCAGTTGTTGAATAATTATGCTTCGGATGCGTTGTGTAATCTACTTTTTTTGAGTGAAGATTTTTAGACATATCTTCTAATTTTTTTTGCTCCCACAAAGTTATTGCGTAACCTACAGTTATGAGGCTCACAAAACCAAAGACAAGTAACAGAATTACGCTAATTAATATTAATTCCATATTGTTATTTTAGAAGCTCGCTAATACGAGTTCGTACACCTTTAACATCTTCTACACCTTTTTTGGTATCATCCAAACTAAGTACACCACTCCACCAAGAATCAGTGAATTTGTTGTCTTTAAGTAAAATCAGAGTTGGAGTTGAACCCGGTTTATTTGCAGTTTTATCTTCACTGTATTTTGAGATCGGAAGAATTACATCTTTTATATCTTTTTGATCGATGCCGATATTGTCCTCAACCTCTTTACTGTTATATTCTTTTGTGAATTGAGTTTTGTCTAAGCCAACTTGAGTAGCCAAATTTTCTAATTCGGGTATTGTCAGACCACTAGGTTTGCCTTGAGTTTGCCTAATTAGTTTTTCATTAAATTCCGAGAATTTTCCTTGTTTATTAGAGGCTAAACCAGCTTGTGCCATACGATTTCCAGAACCAGGATGAACGATAAATGGCTTATACACAAAAGCAATTTTGTCTCCAAATTCCGCTTTCAAATTAGTCATATTCTCGGCGTTAGACTGACAAGCTGGACACTGATAATCATAAAGATAAACTAGTTTTACACTAGCGTCTTTTTTACCTACGATTGGATTCCAAGGTCTAATAAGGTTAGTTGTTGGTGCAATTGAGTTGTCACCAGTTAAAGCTCCGCGTACAAAAATAAATCCTCCCACCAACACTGCTACAGCAATTATTGCTCCTATTATCTTTGGTAATTTGTTTTTTTGAGTTTCCTCTGACATATTATATATAATATTAATTTAAAATTGGTTATTTACTATGATATAAATTCTACATCTTGAGATTGCTACACAATAAGGTATTGATTCAATTTGATTAGTAACTTACTATAATCTACTTTAAGTTGCCTTTTTTTGTCAATTACTATTTGACAATCCTTTTCTTTTATTTAATTATAGACCGATATGGCCATCAAAAAAATCACTCGTAATAACTTTGGAGTAGCACAACATCACTTCACTGTGCCTAACTTGAATTCCATGCAAATGGATTCTTACAAATCATTTTGGGAGGAACTACCTAGGATTTTGCAAGAGTTTAGTCCAATTGAAGACCCAGCCGGAAATCGTTATCGTATTTATTTGGGACCTGACTATTTTTTGGAGGAATCAGATATAACTGATCAACAAGCGATTTTAAACAGTAAGTCGTTTAACGCACCTTTGTATATTAATGTTACAATGGAGAATTTACTCACTGGAGAAAAAAAGACTCAAAGAGTTTTTGCAGGTAAAATTCCCGCGATGACTTCAAAAGGAAACTTTATTATTAATGGTGTCCAAAAAATTGTAGTATCTCAACTTGTCAAGTCACCAGGATTGATTTTTACACGGGATTTTGAAAAAGGTTTGCCAGTTTACACAGCCAAAATTATCCCTAACCGAGGTGTATGGATGGATTTATTTGTAGCTAGCGATGGCGTACTTTATGTCAAAATTGATCGCAAGAAAAAATTTCCAGTCACCCAGCTACTTAAGCTTTTTGGTATTTCACATGAAGATTTTGCAACCGCACTTGCAGATGTTGATACCAATCCAAAAGTTAGTTACGCCCAAAATACAATTGATAAAGATCCAACCGTTGGCTTAGAAGATGTTGTAAGTTCAATCTACAAAAAAATTCGTCCAGGTGATATTGTTTCTATTGAACAGGGTCGTAAGTATCTATTATCATTATTTACTGATAAAGGTCGCTATGATATGGGTAAAGTTGGTCGTTATAAGTTTGAAACTCGTTTGAGAATGAGTGGAGCTAATTTTGACCCTAATAGCTATAAGAGAACTTTTGACGGTAATGATTTGTTATCTAGTGTCAAAGAATTAGTAAGAATGTCCGTCGAAAACCAAGAAGGTGATAACATTGACTCTCTCTCTAATCGTCGTGTACGTGGTGTAGGAGAATGGCTTGGTAACACCTTTAGAGCTGGTCTTTCCCGTGTAGTTAAGAACACTAAAGACAAAATGATCACACTTGATACTGATGATATAACCCCAGCCAAGTTGGTTAATATGAGACCGCTTACAGCAATGGTGGAGGATTTTTTTAACACTTCACAGCTTTCTCGTTACATGGATCACACTAACTTGTTATCTGAAATGGATCAACGCCAATTTATGACATGTTCTGGTCCAGGAGGTCTAACCAAAGAAAGAGCTTCAATGGATGCTCGTGATGTACAAGCTAGTTATTACGGTCGTATTTGTCCAGTTAACACACCTGAATCAAGCTCTGTAGGTCTTAACCTTCACGCTGCTTTGTACTCAAGAGTTAACAGAATGGGTTTTTTGGAAACACCGTATTATTTTGTCAAAGAAACTATTATTGTCACGGATCCAGAATTAATAGGCAGGTCAACAACTCAAGATATTGTCCATGCTGGCAAAAAAATTCTAAAATCAGGTACTTTGATAACTACTTCAGTTCAAGATAATTTGGTTCAAATAGATCCAGATATTGAAGTTACAGTGCAGAGATTCTTGTCCAAAGAAATTTCGTGGTTATCTGCCGATGAGGAGAACTTTCATATTATTGCTGAACATACAGATCAGTTAGATGACATGCGTCATTTTAAGATTTCAACTATTGGTGCTAGAAAACTAGGTGAACCTTTACAATCATCTATTTCAGAAATTACTTTGATGGATGTTGCACCTAACCAAATTTTGTCTTTGTCTACCTGCATGGTACCATTTATATCTCAAACTGATGGACTTCGTGTATTGATGGGAACTAACCAACAAGGTCAAGCTTTACCACTGGTCAAGCCAGAACAACCCGTTGTAGCAACTGGTCTAGAAACTGTAGCTGCCAAAGATTCAGGTTACGTTGTTCATACCAAAGAAGATGGTGAAGTTATTTTTGCTGATTCTACCAAAGTTATTTTTGAAGGAAAATCAGGTCAAACTTATACCTATTCCCCACTTAAGTATTTGCCATCCAACCAACACTCTACAATTAACCAAAAAGTTGTTGTCACTCCTGGTGAAAAGCTAGCTAAAGGTGAAATTATGATTGAAGGTTTTGGTATTCATAATGGTGAATTTGCTATTGGTCAGAATGTTAGAGTTGCATTTTTGCCATTTAAAGGTTATAACTTTGAGGATGCAATTGTCCTTTCTGAAAGACTTCTACAACAAGACAAATTTACTTCTACTCACATTTATGAATTAACCTGTGATGTTCATGAAACCCGACTTGGAGCTGAAGAAATAACTCGCGATATTCCAAATGTCGCCACTGATAAATTAGCAAAACTTGACAAATCTGGTGTTATTTCAATCGGTTCATATGTTGAATCAGGCGATATTCTAGTAGGTAAAATTACTCCAAAAGGCGAAGCCGATTTGTCTCCAGAAGATAAGTTGATTCGTGTTCTATTTGGTGAGTATTCAAGAGATGTTAAGGATTCTTCACTATACTTAGAGCATGGTTTGAGTGGTAAAGTCATTCGTATTAAGACTTTTGACAGATCCAAAGGTGATGCTCTTCCTAATGATGTCCTCCAAAGAGTTCATATTTGGCTTGCAACCACTCGTAAGATTCGTCCAGGTGACAAAATGGCAGGTCGACATGGAAACAAAGGTGTAGTTTCTATAGTAATGCCAGTAGAAAATATGCCTTACACGGCAGATGGTCATCCAGTTGATATTGTGCTTAATCCACTTGGTGTAATTGGTCGTATGAATCTTGGTCAATTACTCGAAACTCATTTAGGTTTGATTTGTGGAAAGCGTGGCGAATACAGTGTTACTCAACCTTTGAATGATCTTAAGATTGAAACTATCTATGATCTTCTTGAAGAAAATGGCTTCCGCCGTGACGGAAAAGTTGATCTTTGGGACGGTGAAACAGGTGAACAATACGATCGTCCTGTAGTTGTTGGTAATCTTTACTTTAACAAACTTCATCATTTGGTAGATGACAAAATTCACGCTCGTTCAACTGGACCTTACTCTTTAGTTACTCAACAACCCCTCGGAGGTAGATCGCATTCTGGAGGTCAGAGGTTTGGAGAAATGGAGGTGTGGGCACTAGAAGCTTACGGTGCAGCATATGCGTTGCAAGAGATGTTAACCATTAAGTCAGATGATGTATCTGGTCGCGATGCAGCTTTTGAATCTATTATCCGTGAAAAACCAATTATTTCACCTAATTTGCCAAGTTCCTTTATTGTACTTGCTAACGAGTTAACTGGTCTTGGTATCAAAGTCAATGCTGAAGTTGAAAAATCCACCGATGAATACGACAAGCACAAGAGAGCCAATGCCAAACTCGCAATGTTTGCTGACTCTGGAGACCTCAAATAGCACTTAATTGATAAAACCAAAATATACCTTTTCGTAATTGATTAGGTATTTTTTTTGTCTACCAAAATCCAAAAATCTTTCACAACTTGCTACCCCCCCCATATGTGTTATAATAATTGCAGTAGCAAAAATAAATACAAAAATATGAGTAAAACAATGAATATAAATAAATACATTAAAGCCTTGCGACCAAGATTTTGTTTTTTACAATTTGGGTTGTTTTTTTATTTTGCAAAGTTAGTTGAGGTAAATTCTTCTATGTTATGGTTACAATGTTTTTTAATCTCTGTGCCATTTTGCTTTTTTTATGGTCTTAATGATATTTTTGATTATGAATCAGATAAGCTAAACCCAAGAAAAACCCAATCAGAATTCGGCGGAGTGGTATTAGACCCAAAGATGAACAAAAATATAGTTATTGGCACAGTTGTATCAGCAATTGCAATGATATTAACTTCTTTTTTAACCTTTAACCCACTTAACATATTTATTACTTTTTTGATGATTTTTTGTTTTACTTTTTATTCAGTTCCACCACTGAGGTTCAAAGACAAACCAATAATTGATTTTGTTTCCAGTACAATAATTTATTATTCAATAGCTATTATTCCTTTGACTTACAGCGGACTTAATATTCAAGAAATATTTACCAAAACTATATTCCTTATACCTACGCTAATATCTTGGCATTTGTACGGTGAACTAATGGATTTGGATTCTGACAAAAAAGCAAAAATGAATACAACTGCAGTTTTTTTTGGTTACAAAGTTACGTCCTTCATAATATTAATATCAGCATTAACGAAACTACTATTTTTCTCATCTCAAAATCCAATAGTTCAATTCACGTCTATACTTTTCTTACTATCATTTGTGTATCTTGTAATCCAAAAATCTCAAAAAAAATACGAAATATTTGCCAGAATCGGTGTAGACATATCGATAATACTATTCCTTGTCTTCATACTATCAAAAACAATAAATATATAAATAACCAAAAATTACATGAACATACGATACAGAACTCCTGAATGGTTAAAATACGCACTTACCTATTTTTATATCATCATCTATATTTTGTCTCTTGCTGGAATACTGTATTTTAATGGTTTTTTACTCTTTTTATGTTGTGTTATTTTTATATACAGTGGAGTAATCATTGCATTGCAGGTTCATGCTATTTTGCATGGTCACTTCCATAAGAATAGAAGATTTAACGAATTTCTAGCTAGTTTTATTCTATTTTTGAATGGACCGATAACATACAATGCAATACGGCGAAAACATCTTGATCATCACAAATACTTCGGAACTGATAAAGACCCTGATAACCTAAGAGCCAATAGCGTATTTGATTTTTGGTATAGAATTATGATGTCTTACAAAGAAAAATGGACTATAGTTTTAAATATTATTGGCGTTTTACTGCTTTCTTTCTTTTCTAAAAAGAGTTGGTTTGTTTTATTTTTGATTATCGTTGTCTCAAAATCTTTGACAGCTTTGTTGGTTGCAAGTTTTGGAGGTTATCTGCCTCACCAGACCAAATTCAATGAGAAGATCATACCAAAATGGTTTTGTTATATTATTAGTATAGGTAATATGTACCACTTGGAACATCACAAGTATCCGCATTTATACTCTTTGGATCTATCCATAACAGAAGAACAAACAAACTCAAACCTAAAATATAAATAACTTAACATGCTCTTTCACAAAACCTACCTTAGAATAAGAGAACTCCTAAGTATCACTAATTTAATATTTAGCACAGATCCAAAGAAAAACTTTTTGGCAATATTTAATATCACTAATATTGAGTCAGAACTCGCTACTCAAGAAGACTACGCAAAAGCTCAATTACTCATAGATACTTATCATCCAGAACTTAATATGTTGTACCAAAAATATGTTGACAGTGCCAAATACTTGATTGAAACTGATTTTGACTTGGACAAATTAATCAAATTACCCAAAAATACACTCGGCTACCAATATGCCAATTGGCTCATAGTTTCCAAGTTCGACCAAAGCTACTACAAGGACATTTTGGATCTGGAAGTCAAGACTATTTTTGATTTTTTGAGAGTTAGGTATATCAAAGTTCACGACATTGCTCACGCACTTCTTAGAGTTGGTAATTCGGTGGAAGAAGAGTTTTATCTTACTTCTATTGGTATGGCAAATGCTTTTAATCCTGCTAGTTTTATTGTTTTTATGACAGCGTTCGTGCGTGTTGGTCTCACCAGAAATCTCTTTAAGCTCAAACAAATGTGGGAAGTGATTATCTACGGTTATGTTCAAGGTCAACAATCCAAAAGTCTACTCGCTGTAGAATGGGAGAATTATTTTGAAAAAGATGTTTTGGAAATCAAAAAAGAATTGAAGTTACCAATTCATATCAACCTATTAGCTCTCAAAGACAAGACTTATTACGAATAAATAGCTGTATTTTTGTATTTATATTCAACTCCTAATCCAAAATAAAACTCCAGTCACGTCGTGCCAGCCCCTTAACAATGGGCAATTTGGTGTGAATTAGTTTTTGAACTGTAATTAGTGAAATAGTTATGTGTTGACAACTAGTGTGTAACTCGCAAGACTATTGCCATGTCCAAAAAAAGATTAATGATAGCCCTTGCTATTGTTTTATTATTCTCAATTGCTATTGGAATTACAGTTGATATCTGGTTATCCGAAAGAAAAGAAAGTAAGCCAAAAAACCTACAAATTTTTATAAAGTCTAAGAATCTAGCCAAAAAATTAGCTTATTACAAAAGTAAATTCAACCTTAAAACAGTCTATAGTTAGAAGTTGTGTTCAACAATGGTTCAGTTTTTTTGTTTGACCAAATTTATAGACTTGCATTAGACTCATAATATGCAACCTTGGATTAGTTCCAAAAAATTATTCACTTATACTGGTTTATATTTTATACTAATATTTGTATTCAATTGGGTTTTATCAGTAACGAATATCAATATTTTTAAAAATTCAGATTGGTGGCCAATTACCTACACACTTGCATTGAGTGTTTTTTTGTTTTTGCCACTAGTTGTTGGCAGAATGTCCTTATTTTGGCTTTACAAGTTGAAATTAGCTAATTCTTCTGATCCAATTTGGGTTAGATATCCTATAGCTTGGTGTTTTGGTCACATTTTATTGAATCTCGTAGCTATTTTGTCGAGTATAACCAAGCTGGATTACAAACTATGGGTTATATTTTTGTTAATTTGGTTAATTAATTTTTTCTGTAAATTTGAAATCACTAACTTGGAGTCAAAAAATCAGAATAATAATCAAGAAAATAATCAAGAATTATCGATTGAATCTCCTAACAATATTAATAACCAAGCTAATTCAGTTCTCAAAAATATCTATAATCTCAAAAATCTCAAATACTTTTGGCTAGTTTTTTTTGTCGTTTTGAATTTGGTCTTTTTTGGTTGGTGGTACAGCCGTATGGAATTTGTTTCTTTTAACACTGATAATCTTCAAAATGCTCATTTAGCTAATATTTTTAAACGTGAAAAAGTGTATAATCCTATTGCTATAGAAGTTAGTCCACAGTTTACACAAGTTGATTACACTACAATCTTAACTCCTAATTTTGCACTAGCACTAGAATTTTTTGATTTTCGTGAGGTTATGTATCTTATGACTTGGCTCGAGTTGATTATTTCGAGTATTATGCTAATTGTGCGTTATCATTTTTTTAGATTACTAAACTTACCCAAACTTACCTCTGCAATTATTGCTTTTTTGATTTCAACGATAACTTTTTCTGGATTGTACATGAGTGGAACGTACTATAATCAGCAAGTTTTGGTTTTTTGTTTGCCAGTGATATTGTATTTTTTGTACAAACATAGATTTTTTTCTGCTATTTTGTTTTTCTTTCTTTTGATACCGTTTCATTTTACAATGTCAATATTTTTGTTTTATACAGTAGGACTATTTTGGTTTTTTTGGAATCTGAAAAAAAATACTTTGTTTTATAGGTTCATGCCTTTTTTTAGCATCGGAAAATACGTCTTTGTCTTTGGTTTGTTTTTGGTTTTAGCTTTGGCAGCTCTTAATACTTTTGAAATTAATTATCTTATAGTCGACAAACTATTACAATTTTTTGCCAGTAGACCTCAATATGCTAATACAATTGGAATTTATTCTAACATTGCTATTATTCAGATTTTTATTCATGCTATTGGTCCACTTTTGACGAGTTTGCTTTTGTGTATGCCTGTGATTTGGTTGTTTACTAATAATCCAATTGCCAAATGGTCTTTTTTTATTGTATCAGTTCAAATAGCGATTTTGGCGGTACCGTTTCCAGTTGCTGGTAGAACTTTTATCTTTTTTAGCCTTCCATTTGGCTTGGCACTTTACTTTACTTTACAAAAAATAGTAGTCAAAAATTACCTTATTAATATATGTTTAGTCATGTTGATTGTTTCTAATTTTTTGTGGTCAGTCACAGTTAGAACTCAAGATTTGGATATCTCTGGTAACTATTGGTCAAAAGCTTTTTTGTCTCGTGAATACATGGATTTTTTGATTCTAGCAAGTGATATCTTGGAGTCAAAACAAATCAAACCTTCTGAATACAAAGTTATCAGTGAATATTTTGTAAAGCATCATTTTGAGGTAATGGCTTACAAATATGACGACAGCGGTGTGTACCAAGAAGACAAAACAGAAAGAAGTTTGCTATTTCAGTTCTTGAATAATACCAGAAGTGATAGCTGCGAGCATTACAAAGTTCCATATTTGGTATACATTCTTAACGAAAGAGTGTACAAATGGTCTCGTGTGTCAGAAACTTTATCCAAAAATTCAGCTTTTGCAATTTGGTGGTCTAATTCCACAACTCGAATTGAATCTGATTACATTTTTGGCCTCAAACCCAATTCCACTGGTCAAGTTGTAACTGACAAGTCTCTAGGTCAAAATCGTTTGTTGATAGTTAAGTGTTAGTATACCATCTCCTTAAAACCTATTAAAATTGATTTGAAACAACCATTTGCTTCAGTTTGACAACAAAGCTGCCATAAACTTAAATTTTAAGGTTTAAAAATACAAAATATGCCATTTTCACAAGATTTTTTGGAAGAGAGACCAGATTTAGTTGGTTTTTTGAAAGGATTCAAAACCAATAGCGTTTTTGTACTTTCTATGATAGTTCTTTTTGTTAGCTTTGTAGTCTTCTTTCAATTCGGGCGTATAGATTACGATAAAAAAGAAACAAGAGATGGTAGGGAAGTTGGTGTAGGTGTTTTTGCAACTCCAAAAAAAGACGACAAAGGTAATCTTCTAGCTGATCAAAGTTGTATCGTCAACAAAGATACTAGTTGTAATAATATTACTAACCAATGGTGGCTTGCGGGTTACGGTCAACCTTCAAGTTTGTTTTGGGATGAAAATTATCACATTGCTTCCGCGGAGCGTTATCTTCAAGGCAAGTTATTCATGGAACCACACCCTGGACTTGGCAAAATGTTCATAGCCCTAGGTGAAAAAATACTTAATCCCAATCCAAATATAGACAAATCCAAATTAGTTGGCGACAACACTGGCGACGAAATTCCTTATATCAAAAATGTTGATGTTCAGTTCAAACAAGGTTACCAACCCAAAGACGGTGAAAATCCAAAATACAACTTTCAAGGCGTGAGATTTTTTCCAACTGTGTTTGCTTGGCTTAGTTCGCTGATTCTATTTTATTTACTTTTTTGGTTAACTAAGAATCAATATTTGGCATTTGTATTTAGTTTCTTCTATATATTTGATAACGCCGTGGTTGTACATTCTCGTGGTGCAATGCTTGATAGTACTCAATTATTCTTTATACTATCAACCTTAGCGGCTTTTGTGTACTTTTGGCAAAACAAATTATTTAGTTGGAAAAGCTATTTAACACTGGGTATTTTGGTTGGTCTCGTAATCTCTACCAAAGTCAATGGTTTGATTTTGGCTCCAATTGTTCTATGTCTTTTGTTCAAAGAAGTTAGACTTACTCTAGCTGACAAGACGAACGAGCTTGGTGATTATTTGACTAGTTGGATTGGAAAAGTTGCAATGTATTTTGGAATCATTTTTTTACTTTTTTGCGGAACTTACTATGTGCATTTTTCGATTGCAGCTGAACCGATAGAAAAGAATAATTATTCTGGTTACACTTCTGACACTACCAAAAAAGCTATTGCCGAAAAGAGAACTGGCGAGCTGGGTTATTTTTGGCCACAGATGCAAGATCATATTAACAAATTCATGCTTAAGTTCCAAGAAGGTGTACCAAAGTGGGATCCTACCAAAGGTCAAAGCGAAAATGGATCTTTGCCTTTTACTTGGCCAGTTGGAGTCAAACCAATTAGATATTCAGCTCACAGAAGTGGAAGCTGTGCTACCAAACCTTATCCTGCCGATTGCCGATTTTCTTATTTATATCTATTACCTAATCTAGTAGCTTGGGTTGGAGCCTTAGCTGGAATACTTCTTAGTTTGGCATTAATAGCTGGTAAGTTTTTATTTGGTCTTGAGATCAAAGACAAAAATCAATTTTTCTTTATCAGTTTATTCTCTGGTTTTTATATAGCTTATATGGTTGCAATAAGTCGTATTGATCGTGTTATGTATTTGTATCATTATTTGATTCCGCTAATATTTGCAACTATTTCAGCTGCGTTGATAACTAATTACATATTAGCTAATCGTAGTCGTAAGGTTCAGGTCTGGACACTGACAATTCTATTCTTTTTGGTAACAGCTTGGTTTGTATACTATGCACCGTTTACTTATAGATTGGATATGTCACCAGCTGATTTTGAAATCAAGAACTGGAACAAATACTGGAATCTAATGATGGATTTTTAACCAAACCCCAAAATAACATAGATTGACCATAAACTCAAATCAAACTCAAATTCAGCAACTTTAAAATTATGTCCACAAATCCGATTGACTTAACACCTTTTCCTAATAATATCGGTCACATATTAGTACCACAGATAGATCGTCAAACTTATACTAATTTTGATTTTACAATCCCAACCAAAACAATTATTAGGTTGTACGGTACTGTTGGTGCTGGTAAAGGAACCTTGGCAAAGGGTTTGATGTCTAACTTTGATCTGACTAATCTAGAAACCAGTTATATTTTGCGTTCATGCACATGGATATATGAGCAATTAAGTTTGGAGTTTGATGACTCAAATACTGATTTAGTTTATAACCAATTACAAATAAAACTAGACAATAAAGCTTTAACTTTTTTTTGGAAAGGTAATCAACTGACTAACACTGAATTACGCTCTGATATTGTTGATCAAAAAGTGCCTATATACTCTGGTAATCCATATTTTAGAAGTCTTTATTACGATAGGATTAATTATATTCTCAATAATCTTGTCAGTACTCCTGTGATTCTTGATGGACGTGGTTCCAATACTCCATACCTGAACATGGCTGAAAAAGATGGTTTTAAAATTTTTAGGTTTTTTCTTTGGGTTAATCGATCAGTTGCTTATCAGCGATTCTTGTCCAGACTTGGAATTATCGAAACAGAAATCTCCAAAAATCAACTTCAAGTCAATTTCCAAAAAAATGTTATAGATAGGGATATGCAAGATTACAACAACATTATCAGTAACAACCTTGGAACAATATCTGCTGATACTGGAATTATCGACACTTCATATTTGGCACCCGAAGAAGTGCTGCATGTAGCCACTAATTTTATAAAAAAGAATTTGGATAATTAATATTTTAATCTAATAAATTACAACGTCAGTTTGGTGACTTATTGGTTTGACAAAAAAGATAAACTGCTTAATCCTCTCAAGGTTGCTTCTATCTCACGAATTCTATTCAAATTGTTATTTATAAGCATTTTCACCCTTTATATATTTTACTTTCATTATGAGTAATCAATACTTTTATGGAGTAGGTCGTCGTAAAACTTGTACCGCTAGAGCCAAATACTACTCTACAGGTGCCGATCTAACTCTTAACGTCAACAAAAAACCAGCCAACATTTACTTTCAAGATTTTTACTTGCAAGCTATCTTAAAAGCATTGACTAATCTTGGTATTACCACTGGTCAAGTCGATTTTTTTGCTAATGGAGGAGGAACAATGGGTCAAGCAGAAGCCTGCCGCCTAGCTGTTACCAAATCATTACTCAAAATGGATGACGGTTATCGCCCAATTGCCAGATTACATGGCTACATTTCAACAGATATTCGCCAAGTTCTACCCAAAAAAGCTGGACGACGTAAAGCTCGTAAAGTTGAACAATGGTCCAAACGTTAATCTAACACTTTATTTTTAATCTAATACATTATGGCTACTAAAAAAGCAGTATCATCGGTCAAAAATGGTCGAGATTCCATTTCAAAGAGACTTGGAGTCAAAAGATTCGGTGGTGAATTCGTATTTTCAGGTAACATTTTAGTTCGCCAAAGAGGTACCAAATTCCACGCTGGAACTGGAGTTAAGAGAACAGGTGATGACACATTAATTGCGAATACTGACGGTGTTTTATCATTCAAAAAGAAAAAAGTTACAGCCTTCAACGGCAACCTAGTCAAGAGAACTTACATTTCTGTTGAGTAGTAATTTCAAAATATAATCCTGATTAAATTCAGGGTTTTTTGTTTTTATTATTCCTAGACTGACGCTTATACGACATATAATATACTTTTTTCACTAAATACAATACTTGTACATAATTCCCAACTCCCAAAAAACCTCAAAAACTCCCAGTCAGCTTCACTTCCAGACCATTAACAAGAGACAATTTGGTGTAAATTAGTTTTGAACTGTAATTAGTAAAATGAGTATATTATTAATAATAAGTTTTTTATCTAAGCATTTAATTAGCGTTTTTAAACAAAGTGTTGACACTTATAGTAATTTTTGCAACATTGTTAATATATGCCAGTTGCCTCATCCAAATCTGCCAACAAGAATTTGCACAAAGCCAAAGCTGGCAAAAATGATGAGTTTTATACCCAGCTAGCTGATATAGAAAAAGAAATACGTCACTATAAAGACCACTTTCGAGGCAAGGTGGTTTTTTGTAACTGCGACGATCCACGAGTGAGCAATTTTTTTCATTATTTCTCCTATAATTTCCAATTCCTTGGTCTCAAAAAACTAATTACAACTTGCTACAAAAGCCAAGAGCGAGATTTGTTCTCCAAGTTTGACTCCGAGACAGCAATTTCACTTCAATACGATGGGTTCCGAGACGGTGGGAATGTGCCAGATCCAGAAGAAATAGGAATTATACATCTCAACGACGATGGCGATTTCAGAAGCCCAGAAAGTATAGAACTACTCAAGCAAGCAGATATTGTAGTGACCAATCCTCCTTTTAGCCTGTTCCGAGAATATGTCTCTCAACTTGTAGAATACGACAAAAAGTTCATAATCGTAGGTCATCAAAACGCAATTACTTACAAAGAAGTGTTTAAGCTAATCAAAGATAATAAACTCTGGCTCGGGTATGGTTTTAGTGGTGGAGCTGCTCATTTTATTAACAAACATTATACAGATTATGCCACAGCAACTAGCCACTTTGACGGAATGATAAGAGTTTCTGGAGTCACTTGGTTCACCAACCTTGAACACTCAAAACGCCACGATGACTTAATGTTGTTCAAAAAATATACACCTGAAGAGTTCCCTACTTACGACAATTACAACGCGATTAACGTCAACAAAACTAAAGATATTCCTGTAGATTACGTTGGAGCAATGGGTGTGCCAATAACTTTTTTGGATAAATACAATCCAGATCAATTCGAGATAGTTGGCATTGATAGAGTTTTGGTGGAAGAAATAACTGGAAAAGTAAGCCGATTTAGAATCAATAATAAAGAATGTTACGCAAGAATAGTTATCAAAAACAAACGAATAAAACCACCAATAAATTAATTAAATTATGAAAATTCAACTCCAAGAAATCTATTCGTGAAGTAAGTGCTGGCTATGTCAACAGCAATGAAGAAGGTGTAATCGGCTACGGCGGTAAACTCAATATTCGTCCCAAGTATCAGCGAGAATTCGTGTACAAAGACAAACAACGTGATGCGGTGTTGACAACTGTCATGCAAAATTATCCGCTCAACGTCATGTACTGGGTCAAAAACAATGAAGACCAATTTGAAGTTGTCGACTTTCCACCTTCTGACAAAACTACCAAAATCACCAACGAGCTTGGAACTTACGAAGTGCTAGACGGGCAACAGCGAACTATTAGTATTTGTGAATATGTAACGGGAGTTTTTAGTCTTGGTGGTCGGTATTTTCATAGTCTCACCAGCGTGGAGCGAGATCAAATATTGGACTACAAGCTCATGGTGTATTTTTGTGAAGGTAATGACAAAGAAAAACTAGACTGGTTCAAAACTATTAATATTGCAGGCGAAAAACTGACTGACCAAGAGCTACGAAATGCCATCTACACTGGAACATGGCTATCGGACGCCAAAAAATACTTTAGTAAGACTGGTTGTGTAGCCTATAATATCGGAAGTAATTATATGACGGGTTCGCCGATACGACAAGATTATCTAGAAACTGTAACTGACTGGATCAGTGGGAATAATGGCAATATCGAAGAATACATGTCCAAGAATCAACATAATCTTGATGCTCAAGAATTGTGGCAATATTATCAGTCTGTGATTGAGTGGGTGCAAAAAATATTTACCAATTATCGCCGAGAAATGAAAGGTATTAATTACGGGGTTTTGTACAATCAGTTCAAAAATGATCAATTTGATTCTGCAAAGTTGGAGGCAGAAATTAGTAAATTGATGCAAGACGATGACGTAACCAAAAAGTCTGGCATCTATGAATATGTACTTACCAGGAAAGAAAAATACTTGAATATTCGATCTTTTACGGACAAACAAAAACGTGAAGCATACGAGAGACAAAGCGGAATTTGTGCCAAAAGTGGCATTCATTTTGAGATTAATGAAATGGAAACTGATCATATAACTCCATGGCATGAAGGCGGAAAGACTAACACATCCAACTGTCAAATGTTAAGTAAAGAAGAAAACAGAAGAAAGAGTGGAAGGTAAGATAAGGCTAATTAACTCCAAGAAAATAACCCTGTATTAAAAGGATTGTTTTGTGTTTTTGGTTAATCTGTAAGCGGGATTCTGTCTGACGTTATTGCTAACGGAGATACTAATTTCTCTACGCCCTCTACCATTCTTGAGGTTGCACCAAGCAGGGTTTGCCAAACGGATTGTCGCCAATCTTCGCTAGTGAGCTCTTACCTCACTGTTTCGCCCTTACCAGTATTTGATTACTGGCGGTTTATTTTCTGTTGCACTTTTCAGTTGTAGTTTCTTGATGATTTCCAACTCCCTATGGTTACCCACGGTGGATTGATTTGTCCACTACTCATGATTTGGATTTGACTCCAAAACGGTGTCCCGACTTTCCTCTGTTACATGTAACAGCTAGTATCCGATTAACCAAGTAGTTATTAGGGTTCTATTTCCATATCTTGTCAACGGTATAAAGCGGTCTATCCAGAACTTGAACGTAGACTCTACCTAAGTATTCACCAATAAGCCCAAGCATTGTCATCTGGATTCCACCCATAAAGACTATTACAGCCATGAGACTTGCCCAGCCATTGGTGTAACTTCCAGCAATAACACTGTAGATGATATAACCAAATCCAAAAAGAAAACCACAAGCAGCAAAAATCATTCCAAGAATACTAATTAGTTGCAAAGGAAAAACCGAAAAACCGGTAATTCCATCAATAGCTAGTTTGAGAGATTTGACGAAAGTATAGCCAGTTTTGCCGCTGAATCTATCGTTGCGACGGAATTCTACACAAGCTTGTTTGAAACCAACTAGCGAACTAATTCCTCTAAGATATCTAGCTTTTTCAGGGTATTTTTGCATTTCATCATTAACTCTTTTGCTAATCAAGCGGAAGTCGCCAGTGTCGACTGGAATATCAACAGAGGCAATATTCTTGAGAATCCTATAAAAAGCCCAAGCACAAGTTTGCTTTATGAAGTTTGTTTTGTAGTGAGTTCGTTGAGCGTATACAATATCAAAACCTTCTTCCCATTTGGTTATCAAATCCAAACAAGTCTCTGGGGGATCTTGTAAGTCAGTATCCATAATAATTATTGCATCACCTTGAGCTATATCTTGACCAGCGGTAACGGCAATTTGATGACCGTGGTTGCGAGAGAAATTGACAACTCTGACGTAATCTCTATTTTTTTCGTATAGATCAACCAACATTGGCAGGGATGAGTCACTTGAACCGTCGTTTACGAATATAAACTCTACTTTGTGTTTTGGAGCTAATTTGGTTTTGAGGTTAATCATTTCCTCCCACAAAGAAGGGATATTACCTTCCTCATTATAGATTGGTAAAACAAAAGATATTAAAGACATACCTAATCATAATAGTAACAAATCAGCCTAAATGTCAATTTGATTAGCTTCGTTGTAAGTTTTTGCAAGAATCAAAATCATAATTTTAAGTAATTTAGTTTTAGGCTTTAAGCCAACACTTCAAATGTATCAACTTTGACTTGCTCTTATAATTAGCAAAACACTCAAATGTGCTTTCAAAAATTAAAATAATAATAATTATCGCAATAATAATAGCCCCAATAGTAATATTAAGGTTTATTTTGTATAACAATCAGAATCAGCTCAAACAAAAAGTTCAAAATGATATAACATCAAAGAAATGTGTTCTAGTTAACCAAATCGATAACAAACAAATTTTAAAATTCCTAAAGTTGATATTTCAGTAATGAAATGTGGTGATTTTGAACCCAAATGTGAATAAACTGTAGTCTACGATTGTCAACTTGAACTATTTTGTGTTATACTTACAGTATAATGACCCAAGCCAAAACTCCTCCCAAAATACGTGGTTTCCGACTTCAGGACTTGTGGCGACTACGTTATCGTTTTTATGCGATGATTGTGATATTAATTTTACCAATAATTCTTTATTCTGGAGATGCTAATGTCAAAGACAATGTAAGTGTTGACGCTGGTTATGAGGTTTTGGAAAGTTATCCTTTAGCTTCCAAGATCGTCCGTAAAAAAGCCAAAAATGATTATATTCAAAAGTCTATTGAAGAGTCAAATCTGGCAATGGTAACCAAAAAAGATGAAATTAAAAAGCAAGACAAACCTTTTGCTGGAGTGATTAATATTACAAGGAACGAACTAAAAGCTTTTGATATGAATTCCAAAGATATTACCAAAACGTTTTTGGATTCAGCTTTTTATCAAACTTTTTTTAAGACTGGTAATCAATCTCGTCAAAGTCTGGAAGAAGTTATCAAACAACCAGAAACTGGAGTCAAATACTCTTGGCTTTCCTTTCCTAAGTACAAAGTTCAAGCACCAATTCAGTGGGCTAATTTTCAAGATCTATTTGAAAGTTCTGTGGATGGTTACAATTTTAACAAGCTCAAAGATACAAGTTCGTTGGAGTCTGCTGTTCAAAAAAAATTACAAGAGGGAATAGTACACCTTGGCTACACGGTTCAACCTGGTGAAATCGGTAATAGTTACATCGTTGGTCACTCTTCCAATTTTGCGACAGTCAAAAGCGATTATAATACTATTTTTAAGCCACTTGAATTAGCTACCAAAAACGGTGATGAGTTCATAATCTACGATCAAAAAGGTAGAGAAATGAAGTTTTGTGTGTTTGAGAATCTAAAAATTCCTGAAGAAGATATCAAAGAAGCTTATAAAGATTTTGGAAATGAAAGAGTTGTAACCCTTCAGACTTCTATTCTTGGCTGGAGAAATGGAAAGATTGAAGCAACTCATCGTTGGCTCGTGCGTGGCAGATTATGCAATGTAAGTCCGCCAAAAAGGGAATCTAAACCTGAAACAAAAATTGATTCAAAAATTGATTCAAAAATTGATTTAAAGTCCGAAACCAAGTCTAAGTCAAAAGTAGAGGAAAAAAAGTAAAATCTTTAGGTTAAATACTATAATAAACCCCAGTCAGTCTTTCGACTGCCAGCCCCTTAGAAGGGGCAATTTAGTTTAAATTAATGTGGAATTTTATATTCTAAAATATATTTAGAATAACAACTTTAGAGTTTTAATAGAAATAAATAAAAATTCTTACAATTGCCTTTTTGCAAACTATGAACTACACTAACTCTTAACGATGATCCTCAATGAAATATCCAAACAAATTAATACCTTTTTAGTGCGGTTTGGGTTGCAATCCAGTGGACGATCAATAATTGACTTGTATATTATATTTGTTTTTGCTATTCCTGTATCGATTCTAGTGTATCTTCTGTTTGATCGCTACAGGCACAAAATTCTAGTTGATCTTGGTCAGCACAAATGGCTAATTCGCTGGAAGTAGATAAGCTCAATACGACGATTTAAACAACTAACTCACCTTACTTAGGCAGACTCATCCCATTAAAAAAAACCACCTAAAATCAATGTTCAGGATGAAAGTGTATAGGTAGTTGCAATAATTGGTATGTTCAAAATATTTGCCAATATCAGTATAAACTGGTTTTAATTATAGTCATGAACCAATTATTACCACAGTTACAATCTCACTTTACACATAGTCCGACTTGGGCAGAAATTTGGCTAAGAAGCAAACCAAAACCACATTCTTATTTTATTTTTGAGTCTCATGGTCTAAGTCTAATTGTGTATCAATATCCACTGATTCAAGAGCAAGTTTTTTGGCTAATTAGTAGTTTTGGTCAGCTACTGGACTCACCTACCACAGTTGAGCAACTTCAAGTGATAATGCAAGATTTGATCAATCAAGCTAGAATTCAAAATAATGTGGTCTTTGTCAAAACTAACTGGAATCCAGATTTTGTAGAATCAGTTTTTGAATCAAGTACTATTGAAGATGATTCAACCCTAGTTACGTTTTTTGCTCAAAATATTGATTGTCAGATGATCAGACCTGCCAAGAATATGCAGAATAACTCAACTATTCTTTTGGACTTAACAACTATTTCAACCCCAAAATATAAAAAGTTTAATTACCAAAGTGATTTGCTTAAGTTTATTGATGATTCCAAAGATTTTTGGTCCAAAACGAGTACCAATATTCGCCGTTACACCAAAAAATCCCTACAACAAGATTGGATAATTGAACTGGGTGAAGATAATTTTGAAGCTGCTTTTGATCTTTTGGAGCGGAAGTCTAAGGAACTCAAGTTTTTTTTGCATCCCAGAGATATTGTCCGAACTGTGGTTAATTCAGAATGTGGTCATTTGGTTTGCATCAAAGATAGTGAAGGTCAAATATGTGGTTGTTGGATAGGGATTCATATCGACAAAACTATGCTTTATTGGTACGGTGCTAACAATCAACAATCGCTGAATAAGTATGGTCAGTATTTGATGCATCTTACTGCAATAGCCTTGACCTCTCAACTTGATGGTGAATTGTACGATCTTGGAGGTTATTCACCCAGTCTTGGTTTTGGCAAATTCAAAGAACTATACAAAGGTCGAATTTTTCACTCTTATGGAGACTATGATTTTGTGATCAAACCAGCTTATTACAAGTTGGACAAAGTCTTGGTTTGGGTTAAAGATCTTAAAAAGAAGATTTTGAGTTAAGATATACCTGTCATTCTTAACTTGACTCAGAATCTGAAGTTTTTTAGGTTGTATAATTCTATTTAGTTTTTTATAGGAATGAATATAACTAAAGATTTTGTTTTAATTCTAGATTCTAAAATCGATGTTCATGACGTCATTAGTAGTTCAGGATGAAAGATGCACGATTAGAATGACAGCTCTTTAGATTTTTAAACCCTAACAAATATTCAAACAGATTTAACAATAAACTTTTCACAATGACTTTTTCATTACTAAAAAACAAAATTCAAACTTGGCGACCTACGATTTGTCCTAGTACAACAACAATTCTCTGGCAAACTCCGACTTCAGCTGATAAAGGCTTTCTGACTTCCAATATAGCTTTTCAACTAGCTAAAGAGCTAAAAAAGAATCCAGCTCAACTAGCAATAGAGCTACAATCGGATCTCAAACAGTTTTTGGAAAAAGGAGGTTTGCCTATAACCGTTACTGCAGTTGGTCCTTATCTTAACTTACAACTAGCTGAAAGTTTTTGGATTCAATATGTACAACAAAGTTTTGATACTAATATTCTGGAGCAAGATTCTCGTAAGGTAATTTTTGAATACATTGGAGCTAATGTGGCGAAGAGATTACACATTGGACATATGCGTAATTGCAATATCGGCGATTGCCTTAGGCGAGTTTTGTCACTCAAATATCCTAATTTGGTAACTGATAATCATTGGGGTGATTGGGGCGTGAATATGGGAGTTTTGATTTGGGGTTGGAAGAATTATGATCATAGTAATTTTACATCTCAAACTTTAATTCAAAAGTTAACCGAGATATACGTTTGGGCTAATACTCAAAAAGAAACGCTAGAGAACGGTGAATCTTTAGTTCGTAACGAATTCCTCAAGCTTGAACAAAAAGACGAAGAGAATACTAAGTTATGGCAAAATTTTATCCAAACGACCAAAAAAGATTTGCAACAAGACTTAGATTTGCTTTCTGTTCCACCACTACAATTAGAACAAGGTGAAAGTTACTATGAACCTGACATGGCTTGGTTAACAAGTTTTATGGATCGATATCAAGTGTGGACAAGTGAAGGTAAGGCTAGGTATTTTGACTTTGATACTTTGACTGCTAAGTGGATTACTTCATCTACACCTGATTTGACTAAAGCTAATTTTGGTCGAGCTTATATGATTTCTTCTGGAGGTTATACAAGCTATTGTTATCGTGATGTAGCGGCAAGATTACAGTGGGCTAGGGATCACGGGGCAGAATTAATGATTACCATTACTGACAAAACTCAAAGACATAATTTTAATCAAGCCTTTGCAATTGTGAGCTACCTATCGACGTTGCCAGAATTCCGACAAGAGTTAGATTTGTATCTAAAATCCGAATTACCTTTACACCCCGAATTAGTTTCATCGCAAACTGCCGATGGTATTATTAATAATTTGCAATTAGCTAATCTCAAATATATTGGTTACGGAACTCTCAAGTTGGCTGAAGGTAAAATGAGTTCACGCAAAGGTAATGTAGTGGCACTTAGGGATTTATTTAACCAAGTTCAAGATGTTGCTTCAGAGGTTATTGTGTCCAAACTAGGAGACAAAATTATTGCCAAAGAAGACTTAGAAAATAGAGCAAACAAAGTTACTGTAGCAGCTATCAAGTGGAATGATCTCAAGCAATTCTATGAACAAGATATAACTTTTGATGTGAATCAAGTTCTTAAGTTTGAGGGAAACACTGGAGTTTATCAGCTTTATACTTACGCAAGACTCAATTCAGTTCGTCGTAAGATTCAAATCAATCCAAAGCATTCCAAAGATTTAAGTTTTAACACTCAAGAGAAGTTAATTTTGCAACAGATTTTTGGTTTATCAGAATGTTTGGAACAAATTTGTACCAAGTGTGAGCCGCATTTGCTGTGCAACTATCTGTACGAACTATGCAATCAACTGAACAAATGGTACAATGACACGCCAATTCTCAAAGACACTGACAGAGCTTTGATTTTGGCTTTATTCTTGGATAAAGTATTGGCAACAGTTGAGTTGAGTTTGAACCTACTTGGAATAGAAGTTTTGACCGAAATGTAAACCAAACCTATGTCCACAACTTATCACATCAAACATTTTGTTCAATTCTTAGCAACTTTGGAGCAAAATAACAACCGACTTTGGTTTGATGTCAATCGTACTCAATACAAACAATTATCTGAACAATTCAAAGTCATAGCTGCAGATATTTTGGACAAATTGACCCACATTGATCCGCTGCTTTTTGGTATTGATCTCAAAAGTAGTTTGTATCGAATTAACCGAGATGCTAGATTTAGTCACAACAAAAATCCTTATAATACTCATATTTCTGCTTTATTTAGTCAGACTGGTAAGCAAGATTGTTGCATAGGCTACTATCTCCAAATCAATCAACTTGGAGAATTAATAGTTGGCGGTGGTCAATACGTTCTTGAGTCTACAGAATTATTTAGAATTCGCACAATATTATCCAAAGATTCATCTGATCTGGAATCTATAGTCAATAATGAACTTTTTCAAAAAACTTTTGGTGAACTTACTAGCCAGCAATTAAAAACTTGCCCTAAAGGCTTTGCTAAAGATAATCCTAATATATTCTGGCTAAGATACAAAAACTATGTGGCTTCCAATAATATATCCTGCAAAGATTGGTCAGATCAACGAATATCAGATTTTGTCTTGCAACATTTTGAGGTCATAAAGCCTTTGATTAGCTGGTTGCGTAATATTTGAACCTAGCTAACCAAAAAAATATCCGCTCCAATGTAGGGCGGTTTTTACTATTGTGATTTGGGTAAGTGTTGTAAAATAGCATTTACTTTTTGAAATTTTAATTTCTACTTCCAAACAATCTAAGAATGTACCAAAATAAATTAGTAATTGAAGCCAGTAATGACAAAGCACAAGCAACATATTGTTTGGAATTGTAGTTGTGAAGCATTTGGGAAGTTTCATAAAGAATATAACCACAGATCAGTGTTATCATTGCTGCTGTGAACCATATTCCAAGATTAAAACTAAATATAGCCGAAAATATTACCAAACCAAGTGCAACAATAGAACTAAAAGCCAAAAACTTACCTAAGAATCCAAGATCTGGTTTGGTAACCATAACTACAACAGTTAAAGCCACAAATATTGCAATAGTTAGAATTGAAGCGTTGGTTAATGCAGTTATTCCTGCAGCTCCTCTTACCAGGAATCCGAACACCAAAGGTACTGTAATAAATCCGTTCATAATAGCGTACATCAATAAACCAACATAGTGTAAGGCAGTATTTTTGGAATTGTTAGCTAGCCAAGATGCTCCAACTGAAGTTGCAATCAACATTCCCATAATAATCAAACTGGCTAGTGGTAACCTCCAGATACTCAAAGCTGAATTTAACAAAACTGGAGTATTGACTATACTAAAGATGGTGGTTGCAAAAATTATAATTCCCAAAACTAAGTGCGAATAAGTTTTTATCAAAAAAGATTTTTGAACTGATTGACTTTCATTTGCTACAGTTCCAAATGATTGGTTAGCTGTTTGATCCATTGTATAAGACATATAGACAATCTAAATAAATTTTGATAATTTGTAAATCATGTATCTAATCTTTGGCTAATTATTGTATTAGCGATAACGATTTTATGAAGTTTCATTTTTAATTCAATCTATCTATCTATTGCCCAAACGCATGTTAAAGTAAAAAACCTCACCGAAGTGAGGAAGATATTAATTTGGTTTTTTTGATTAGTTAATATTTGAATAATTATAACAATTGTATTTGTCGGTTTTTATAAGCCTAGATTTTGAATTAAGAAATTTACAAGCAACTTCCAAGCTAACTTTTTTGGTACCGCAATAAAAATACATTAAATTACTTTGTGGATTTTTAGCTTGATCTTGATTTAATAGCTCTAAGTTAATATAGTTTAAGCTATACTCATTGGAATATTTTTTATTTAAGTAAAAACAATAGATATCCGTGTAATAATCATTTTTAGTTAGTTTAATTGTGCCAAAATCAGTATTTTTTGGAATCATTACTTGACCATAAAAACCATCTTTATCTTGCCAAAAATAGCCTAAACCAAGGTTAGATTCGTTCCAATAATAAAGTACACTTATTAGTGTTGATATTAAAACTAAAATTAGTAAAAGTAATTTTTTATTCATAGTTTATTAAAAAAAGTATTTGTAGTCACTTCAATGCCTTACACAATATTAAAAGTGTTTGATTATAATCAAATTAGCTTTAGAATTTGCTGATGTGCAAGTAGTGTAATTTTAAAGTTTGGATAAATATTAATAATTTTTAGTTTCGCATATGGTTTTGTTTATACTTTTTAAAGATGAACATCACCACCAGTTATTATTAATTTTTTTGGCTTGGTAACAAGTATAAGTATTGTTTATATAGTTATTTGTTAGAATATATTGATCAATCTTAGAGCACTTATTATCAAATTGATCCAACTCGCTTGTGCATTTATATTGCTTACGTTGAGTGCACTCTCCAAAATCAAAAGTTGATATAGTTTCTATTTGGTATTTGCCTATTCGATTGTGGTTTGGTGACCAAATAATCCGCCTAATATTTGGATTTATCCATTCTATTATTTCATTTTGCTTGATTTGGATTGTAGAATAAATTACCAGCAAACATAACCCTAGAATACTCACTAGGGCTACGATTTTGTAAACAATAACAATTATCAATTTAAATTTTATCTGCATAACAAGCAGTTCCTTCAGTTCTAAAATTATTGTAAATAGGGAAGTAATTATTACCTGGTTTGCTATACCGACCCATAATTGGTTTTCGCACCGTTCTATATCTCTGATATAAAGTGTCACAAACTTGATCAAAATGAGTTTGATGCTCTTCAACATGACTTGATAGTGTTATTTGAAAAGGGAATCCACCACTTATTGCTTTACCCTTGCAAACTACAACATCATTGTTATCATCTACAGATATTAACGAAGCATTTTTATCATATTTTTTACAAAAGCGTCTTGCCATTGAATCGTTGATATTTCCTATATAAATCCCATCTGGTCTTCGATATTGAGCTAATAATTCAGGTTGTTTAATCTGGCTCAAAGCTTCTTGCATCTTTACTTCTGGAGATTCAAGATTGATTCTCATTTGTTCTGCTGTTATAACTTCTGGAGTTGTAGATTCAAAATCGAATGAAGGATTATAACCTTAGACTCATTGGTATGGTTGCATTTGTAATGTTCAAAATTAGTTAATAATTCTGTTAGCTAACATTACATTAGAACCTAAAGACTTTTTTTTGGTCAATAGACACCATGCAAAAGAATAATAATGTCATACATGTAGCTTTGAATTAACTTTATTTGATCTTCAAAATGGATTTTTGGTTGGGATTATGGTTAGTTTTGTAGCGATGTGTAATTTTGATTCAATTATTTGATTTCAATTTGGGTACAACAAACCAATTTGAATTTTGCGATTTGTAACCAATTTCATTAACTATTTTAAACCCAATAAGTTGACAATAAAGCCAGTTTGGTGTTATCATAACCAAATATGTCTGAACTAAAAATTCCTGTAATAGCCTTAGTAGGTTTGCCTAACTCTGGTAAAAGTAGCCTTATTAATAGATTGTCTGACACTAGGCAGCAGACCGCAATTGTAGCCAAAGAAGCTCACACAACTCGTGATCTTAACTATGGTGAGTGTAGCTGGAATGGTAACTATTTTAAGATGATTGACACTGGCGGTCTTGTACCTGATCCAGAGGGAAAAATCCAAAAAGCTGTTCAAATCAAATCTTGGGGAGCAATTGCCACAGCTGATCTTCTAGTTTGGGTTATTGATCGGAAGCAAAATGTCGATAGTATTAGTGAACAAACCATCACTCGTATCCGCAAAACTGGTAAGCCTTACATTATTGCTATCAACAAAGTAGATGATCCTAATCTGGATACTTCAATTGCTAATTACGCTCACTTGGGCGGTGTTGGATTCATTAACTTGTCTTGCAATATTGGTTATGGACTCGGTGATTTGTGTGATCTTATCATTACTCAACTCCAAAAACTCGGTTTTGAACAATCTCTTAGTCAAGCTCCAGAATTGGTAGATCTTCAAAGAGTCAAACCAAAGGAAGATCGTCGTCTCAAAAGTGTGGAAAGATCACTCGATGGAACTTACATTATTCGTGGAGCAGATGGAATCTATGAATCAGTAAGCAAAGATGAGGAATATGACCAGAACAACCGAGTCGAAAATATTATTTTTGATTTTTATGATGTCATCTTTGATGCTCCAACTAAGAAGTTAGTCAACCAACTAGCGCTCAAGTATGATTTGACTCCAGAGCAAGCTGACACAACTTTTCATTTGTACGAAAAAAGACATTATCAAGAGATTACAAGTGAAGAATTTACAACTCAATTCGAAGCTCTTATAGGTCAAAAAATTGACTTCAAAAAAGATGTTCATGAGATATGGTCACCTTTGGTCGGAGAGATTGACTACACGTGTGACTTCCTCAAATTCCAAAAATCCTTAGGCAAAAAAGTCTATTATATAACTAACATTGGTAGCAGTCTTCAAGAGCGTAGAGAGGCAGATATCTATAAGTATTTTGACGGTGGTGTTGCAAGCTGTGAAGTTGGTTGTGAGAAGCCTGACTTGGAAATTTATAGAATTTTGCTACAAAAATATAATCTTAAACCAACCAATTGTGTCTTTATTGATGATAAAGTTGATAACATTGAAACTGCCAAAAAAATTGGAATTAGGGGAATTGTGTTTCAAGAAGGCGAAACTGACTTGTACCGAGAAATGAAAGTGATTGAAGGCAAAAACCCAAATCCACCCAAAATTCTCTTTTTAGGCAAACCAAACGTTGGAAAGTCATCTTTGTTTAACGCTATGGTTGGCAAGGAAATCCAGATTGTTACCGAAATTGCAGGAACTACTCTAAGTGTTAACGACACACTTGTAACCCGCAAAAAGCGAGTAAGACTAGAAGTTCCCGTCAAAGTCAGAGACGTTGAATCAATTGACACTCATCAAGATACTGAAGAAGACTCAGAAGACTTGGAGT
>JAYUKQ010000119.1:0-27217 GCA_043764315.1 bacterium
CCAGGTAGACCTTCCAAATAAGATAAATTCAAAAAAATATCATTCTGCTTAAAATATTGAGACATTTGAACTGAATTCTGCGAACCTACAAAAGACACAAAATTCGACAAGTCGTTATCTTTAATATACTTTTTAACTTCTTCTTCTAAAGCACCATAACCAGCTACAGTAAACATAAAATCTTGCCTAATCAAACTTAATTGGTGAATAACTTGGAGTGTCAAAATTGGATTTTTGAGTGGAACTAAGCGAGCCGCAAATAACAATTGATAGTTTCTTTTGCATTGGAACTTACTACTAACAGCCAAAGAATTAGCTGTGAATCTACAGCCATTAGGAATTACCACAACCTTATCAGAATCAGCTCCAAGTTTGGAACAAATAAAACCTTTGACTGAATGTGAAATAGCAACAATCTGATCAACTTGCGAGAAGATAACACGAGATATAGTTTGATCCCACAACCAACATATATTCTGCAACAAAGGTTTTTCACCTAGAATAAAGTTAGAAAGATGTTCAAAATGAATTGTTTTGACTTTATTTTTTTTGGCAGCCAAAAGACCAATTACAGTCGAAGTAGAAAAGCGTGTATGCAAGTGAATTTGATCAATTTTTTGTGACTCAAGAATATGATTTAACTTTTGCCACAAATCTAGGCTTGGAAGCGGAATCCGACCACCAGCAATTGAAGAAGAATTAAACCTAATCACGTCAACACCATCAATGGTTTCAGTTTCTGGTTCATTGTTCACATTCTGACACAAAACTGTAATCTTAATATCGGTGCGTTGAGCTAGAAGTTCCTGACAATAAGCTTCAATTACGTCCCCTACTCCGCTAACTTGAGATTTGTAAAAGTAATAAACTACTAAAATATGCATGCTACAAAATATTTTTTTGAAAATTAAAATTAAAATATAACAACCAACCAATCCAAACTAGAAATTGCTGGATAAGCATAAAAATTGCTGTAAACATAAGTCCTTGCGGTACAAAATAAACCATTCCAACCACAAAAATAATTGCCTGAAGTAAAGTCACTTGCCAGACTAATTGAATTTTGCCAGCCATTTGCCACAGGTAATGATTCAGATATTGCATTCCGCTCAAACAAAAAAATGCCAAAAGAATTGGTAACAAAAAACTACTGGATTGAATTTCTTTTTGAGTAAAAAGCAGCTGAATTATGCTGAAGTGCCAAATTGAGGTAATCACAACTAGAATTAAACTAACAGTTCCCATTGCCAAATTAGCTAACCAATAAGTTTTTTTGATTTTAGCAAAATTCTTCTCACGAAACCAAGCAGCTAACATTGGAGCTAGCGGAATAGATACAAAAACTCCCATTGCCATAGCTAATTTGGCGACTTGAGCGATAGACTTAAAAACACCATTTTGGGTCAAACCATCTGGTAATAGATTAACCAAAAACAAACCATCAGTTTGCATAATGACCATTATCGAAAATAATATAATAATATTACTATGGCTAAAATCCAAAATTTCGGAATCAACTTTTGAATTAGCAAAGTTTAACTTACCTTGTCGATACAGAATTACCGACATGATTAAAAGTGGCAAAATCAAACTAATTATCAAAGCTGCCAAAACCAAAACTGGCACAGAATAAGACTTCAAACTCTGCAAAAAATACAAACTCATTAGAAGTAAAATTGGATGAACAAGTTGAAACAAACTGTAGCTAATTTTTTGCCCTAAAGAAAGGAACAAACTACATACAAAAGTGTAATTAAAACTTAAAAACAAAACTCCAAAAAGTAAATATTCTAGTCCCGAGTTGAGGTTAAGCCAATTGAATCTAAAATTGGTTATCAAAGTCACAACCAGCAAAAAAAAACTAATTTTCAAGTTACGAATAATAGCTGGATAGATTGAATCTGGTTTGGTTTGAGCAAACTTGTAGAAGGCTTCACTAGTACCAAAACCACCAAGTCCCATCACAAACGCAGTAATCAAAAAAATCAAATTGGCTTGACCAAGTTCGTTAGTGGACAAACCTATTACTTTGGAAAGTAAAATTACAGCCAGAACCAAACCCCCGTTATTGATAACAGGAGCTAGACCACAAAGTCCAAAGAGTAATATTTTTTTGAATTGCATTTTTGATTTTAGTTGGATTTTAGTCTTCTTCAATTCTAAGTCTAGCTGCGTATTGTTGCCTTAACGTAAAGTTCGACTCATTAGAATAATTTGGAAGTGATTTGGCTGTATGATACAGATCAATTGGATCTAAGATTGTATCCATTTTTTGAGATCTAGTTATACCGAACCTGTTAAGAAAAATCCAAAACAAATGTCCAAAACCAGTTTTGAAATAAGCTTGATGGGTCTGACCAGCTCGTGGATATTGTATAATCGGATATTCAGCGCATCGGAGATTAGGATTGCCAAAGGCGTTAAGTTTGATTTGAGGTGAGTGATTCCAGTCACCAATCCATTTGTTGGTCAAAATTCCTAATTCGGGGATAGTGTCTTTTTTGAATATCCACATTCCAGAAAGCGAATCTTTGATGTCAATTCCATAAAGAAAAAATATTTCCCAGTTAAGGACAGTTACGCCAATTTGATTTTTGATACCAATACTAGATCCTTTTTGTTTTGGATAACGACTACCAGACATAAAGTCTAATTCTTGATCCAAAAATACATCCAGCATTTCGTCAATTTTGTCAGTTGGATAAGTGCAGTCAGCGTCAGCACAAATAATTATATCACCAGTTGCGTTGCGGATTCCAGTTTGATAAGCAAAACCTTCACCATTACCGTTAAGCGTTCTATCATCTTCAAATACTTTTACACCTAAGTTCTTGGCTGTGAAGTAAGTATCATCACTAGAGTTATTGCTAATTATTATTATTTCATCCACGAAGTTTGGTATCATTTTGACTACCTCGTGTAGATGTTTGGATTCATTTTTGCATGGCAAACAAACAGTAATTTTTTTATTTTTGTACATTTCATTTTGATCTAAGGTTTTTATACTGATATTACTTTTCTTCTTTTACAAAATTACTTTTGATAAATAATAAACACTTATTACAAAAACGCTTTAGAATAAAAGTTTGTCAAAGTTAATATAGATTTGAGTATATATTTGACTTGTGGGTAGATTCGTTACCCTCGTGATATAATTGTATCTCTATTTTTGGTTTAGTTCAAGGTCTGTGACATTATCTAGTTAGAATCATTATATTAATCATCTTTTTGGGATTGCAAACATAAAAAAATACCCAAAATAAATTGGGTTATATTGTTTTTTGGTCTGTCAAGAGTTTAATCTTTATACACATTACTGTTTATTACCTTTTCTTGGTGCAGCTGTATTATCTCTCATACCATCAGCTGCACTAGATACACCTCTAAGTAACCAACGTGCAGGACTCAAAAGAAATCCTAGGGTTGCACCGACACCTTTAACAGTTCCTTCTGCAAAACTTTCTGAAGGTGTATCAGCGTTTTCTTTTTCAAACTTTTCAATTAATTCTTTCCTACTTTTTGCGGACATAAATAAATAATAATTGTTTAGTTTCAAATGAGTACTAAAATTAACACTCTGACTAAAAGTGTTTTTTTTTTGCTTAATGTCAAGGGCTTAATTATAGTGGTTTATATTATTTCACTAACGACAATATTCGTTGAGATAAGAACAATCAGAAACCCCAGTCGGCTTGAGCCGCCAACCTCTTTACAAGCGGCAATTCTAACATACCTTGACCAAAAGAGTGTACTGAAAGAGGCTAATAGATATGCGACTTAATCAATTTTTGGCTAAATACCTTAACATCTCCAGACGACAAGCCGACACTCTGATCGAGCAAGGTCAAGTCAAAGTCAACAACCAACCTGCCCAGCTAGGTCAACAGATCGACACCGAAAAAGACCAAGTCCACTACCAAAAAAATCTTATTCAAGCCGAAACTATCCAAGATCAAGTTGTACTTTTTTATAAGCCGATATGCTGCGTCTGTAGTCACAGTGATCCGCAAGATCGAAGAACGATTTTTGATTTTTTGCCTAGACACTTTCACAATCTCAAGTTTGCTGGTCGATTAGATTTTATGTCGGAAGGTCTGATGATTCTATCTAATAACGGTGATATTATTCAAGAATTAACTCATCCAAGTGGTTCCAAAGCCAAAGTATACTTGGTAGCAACTAGTCAACCACTGACGCAGCAAAACTTTATTCAAGCCAAATGTGGCGAAATTGAAATTGATTTTTATAAGCTTCAACCTGTAGAGATTGAAAAAGTTACGCCATTTGAGTTGTCTCAATTCAACTATCTAAAACCAAATTCACAATATTATTGGTACAGATTTCACCTTAACGAAGGTCGTAACAATCAAATTCGCAAAATGTGTCAGTTTTTTGGAGTCAAAGTTGCCCGATTAATTAGAATTCAACAAGCTGATTATAAGCTTACCAAAGAGCTTTTTGAGTCCAAGATAGTAGAAGTCAATTCGTAAATTTTTATTTAATATTAAACCTGTCATTCTGAAAATTGATTTTAGGATCTATAAGTCAAAATAATTCTGTATTAGCCCAAAAAAATTTAAAGCCTTTTTGCAAATTAAAACGTATTTGACTAATTTTAATCTCAAGTTACAACCCATTTTTAGCTTTATTCAAAGAGCTATTTTGGTTTTGGTAATTGTTAGTTTTTTGGCTTCGATGCTTAGAATATATCAGATTAATCTATATACTCAAGTCAATTCTAACTTCAAAGTATATTACAATGTTGGTAGTGTGCTAATTCAAGATTGGAAAAATATCAATCAATATCGAACCAAAACTGGTCAATTCACTTCTGACTATTTTACTTCGCTGTACGAACCTCAAGTCAAAATAGACGATACAATCTGGACTGTATATCGACCAAAACCTCAACAAATCAAGTATAAAGGTCAGAATTGGTTTTTTTATATCGCTGAAACAAGAGGTTATCTAACCAAAAATCCTGATTTGATTCCAGCCTATCGTAACAATCTAATTACTGGACCAAACTTGAATTTATACGGTCAACACAATTCAACTTTTAACTATTCATGGTCAGAATTCATAGACTCATATTGGAATAACAAAATTAATGTTGATATTAATTGCTCACGTTTTCAGCAAGCCAAATGTCCAGAAGTAATTGAAAAACTAAATATTCAAATCCAACCAACCGTTCCAAAAAATTCCTTTAGAATAGATTATAATTATAGTTTTGATACCAAATTAGCTAAGATTAACAAACAAACAATTAACTCTTTTATAGTTCCCGAGAATTTTTTGATTTGTCCAAATGCTCAATATAATAAGGAATTTTGTTTGCAACCGCAAGATCAGAATTTTACCCAACGCGATAGTTTACCTGTCTGGATACTTAACGAAAACGGTGAAACCAAAAAAATTACAATGAAAGACATGAATTTTACGGATTTTTATCTAACTAACTTCAAAATTCCTGATAGATATAATATTAATACTTTTGAAGATGAAAAATTAAATTCAGCCAAAGATTATTATTTTGTCCATCCATCAGGTGTGAATATCAAAGTAACTCCAGATGATCCACAAGCAGTACTTTACCTTCAAAAACAGTTTGGTTCAATCAAAATTCTCAATAGTAATTGTCAAACAAGTTATTGCCCAAGTAGCTTACAAGTTTCGGTTAATAACTAAAAAAACAATCAATAATCCAATCAATAATCTCAAACAAACAAAAAATTAACGTGATTTGATTCACTTGACTTTAAGTGTAATTAATGTTAGGTTCATACTCATGTCCAAATATATTTTATCCATAGTAATTATTCTTAGTTCGATTCTACTAAGTTTTACACAAATTCAAACTTCATCTGCAACAGCAACATATCAAGGTGAAAGACAAAGCTGCAATAGTCTAAAAGGTGGTCAATACGCCAAGTGTGTAAATAGCTGGACAAAAACTTCCACGTCTAACCCCGTTACTTTTGATTTTGACTTCGAACCCCAAAAAAAACCTCTAAATAAAACACCAATAATTACACCCAACCAAAATTGTGAGATAATCAATGGACAAAAATTGTGTGGAAACAGTATTCCAGATTGTGTAATATATAGAACTGGTTGTACAACCAATAATAACCAACTTTCTCCAAAAACTAACCCAAACAAAAAACAAACAAATTCACCAAAATCAAGCAATACTTACAAAGTAACTGATCAGCGTCTAAAAACGTATGTTCGTGGAAATACATTAATCTATGGAACTAATCAATTTGTTCAGTGTACATTCCAAAAACAATCTTCAAAATGTACATACTATGACAAAAATTCGATTGTGTCTTATCCTGCCAAAATATCTGGAAACGCAATTTATATTAACAAAAATGATGATTACGAAAAAATTTATTTGAATAATTTCAAACCAAATAAATCAATGGCAATCAATCAAAAATATAATAAGAAAGACTATCTAATTCCAGTTTTACCAGAAAGTCTACCAATCAACTTTTTTGACCAAAAATAATAACCCAAGAAGAAGCAAACTCGTTCCGTTGGAAAATACCCACTTAATCGTAACTGACTAGGTGGGTGTTTGGTTGTATTGTAAGTATAAATTCTAAATCAAAATTAAAGACCTACTCTTTTCAATAGAATGTGTATCCATCTCAACTTAGAATCAACAAAATTAAGCATAAAAAAACCACCCAACAATATTGAATCAGGCGGCACAATGTCAAAAAATGACAGATTTTGTGATTGATAAGAGGTAACGAGACAATTTTACAAGAAGAAGGCTTTTGTTGACTTTACATTTGACTTTACATTTTGACGTTCTTAATTAAGACTAAAGTAATGACTCAAAACAATAATCACTTGCCTGTAATGATGGCTGAAGTATCAGCTTTACTTTTTGAAAAAATAGAAACAAGTCAACATATAACTTTTTTTGATGGAACACTTGGTGGTGGCAGTTACACACAAGATTTTCTAAATATTGCTGATTCGCAAAATATTCACCTTAATCAAATATCCAGCGACTTAGATCAAACTGCGATAGACAGAGTCCAAAGCTATATTCAAGTTCCTATTAGTCAAAATCTAAAATTAATACAAGGTAACTTTGCCAAAGTAATCAACACTTTTGAAAATCAATCTTTGGATGGAATAGTTCTTGACTTAGGTTATAGCGGTAATCAATTAGCTGAATCTAGTAGAGGTTTTAGTTATCTCAATCCTACCGAAGAATTAGATCTTAGATACGATATCAACCATGGTGTATCCGCCTCTGACAGACTTCTAAAACTTAAAAATCATAATGACTTAGGTAAGCTAATCTATGAATATAGTGGCGAAGACCTAGCTATCAAAATTGCTCGTAAGTTTTCGGAACTAAAAAAGCGAGACACTTGGACTGTCCAAGATATGGTTGACCTTGTAATATCAGCAATTCCACCAACAGCTATGAAAAAGAAAAATCAAATCCTATCTCGTGTATGGCAAGCTCTTAGAATCTGGGTTAATAGTGAATTCGAATCTCTTAGTGAATTTTTGCCTTTGGCACTAGAAAGACTCAAACCGCAAGGTCGATTAGTTGTGGTTAGTTTTCACTCACTGGAAGACAAAATTGTAACCAAATTCTTACGTAACAAAACCAAGCCAACCAAAGAAGATATGTATGGCAACAAAACCTATAGTTACAAACTACTAACAACCAAAGGTCAATTTCCGTCAGAGGCTGAAGTCGAAAGAAACACTCGCTCACGAAGTGCTATTTTGAGAGCAATTGAAAGGTTATAGTCTTGACTAGAAACCCCTGCTAAGATTCAATACCACTATGTTTAAGAGATTTATTGTAGAAGGTCTAAAAAATGCCACCCGATCTATCTGGCTTTCCATCACAGCTATTATGGTTTTGACTGTCAGTCTGGCTTCTATAGTTTTGATTATCACCTTGTCAGTTACAGTTGGTTACACAGTTCGTAACTTGGATAAATTAGTTAGTTTCCCTGCTTTTTTTAAGGAAAATGTTGTCGAAGAACAAATCACAAACACTATTATTCCACAACTAAAAAATACACCGAACGTAAAAAATATAGAATATTTTAACAAAGAAAAAGCTCGCAAAGCTCTCGAGACTGGAACGGCTGGATTCGTCAGTAATTATCTAAAGCAAGACGAAAACTTAGCTTGGAGATACATACTTATAACTCCAGACAAATCCGAAAACTACCAAACAGTCGTAACTGCAATAAAAGAAGGAAAATACAGAGATTTGTTCGATGATGTACCTAACGATCCCAAATTTATTGAGAACCTGATTAGTTTTTATAGTTGGGTTAATATAATTGGAATTGCTATGATTATTATATTTGGTCTTATATCTATTTTGGTTATGTCCAATATTCTTCGAATGACGATCTATAATCACCGTGACGAAATTGAAATCATGCGACTTGTGGGTGCAACTAATAATTATATCAGAGGACCTTTTGTGACTCAAGGTATTATATATAATATTATTTCTGCTGGTCTTGTTGTAGCGTTTTTTGTATTTGGCTTAACACTCGCTAACCCTTACATAAAATCTTATTTGGAAGTTTCAGCTTCAGATGGTGGTGGATTAGTTACCCAAGTTTATTTGGCTATGTTTGTTACTGTAATTGCTAGTATTGGCCTTGGAATAATTACAGTATATGCATCTATTCAAAAATATCTCAAGTATTAGTCTACTAGTTGCTCTCAATATTACAATTGCCAGAGTAATAGAAAACACTCCATTTGCAGTAATTAACCAAAGTCCTAGTTGGTTATTTTTTGGTATATTGGGAATTATAACTCTGGTATCAATTCTTGTTTTAGCTTATATAATCCTAAAACCAAATCCAATAATAACTCAACTAATTCTAGTTGGTATAATATCAAATATCATAGAATATTACTCTTTTGGCTTCGTGGTGGATTATCTTAATTTTGGAATTGGAATCCTTAATTTAGCTGATATTCAAATATACATAGGATTGATTTGGTTGACAGCTTTGAGTCTAAGTAGCAAGCTACAATCTGATTCAATTTAGATAGGCAAAAAAACAACAGATAAAACAATAAACCAAAATTATAACAATCATGATCGCATTTTTAGCGGGCCGTATTATTGCTTTTGTCGAAACCAAAATGGTTCTTCGTACAGCTTCAGGAATTGGCTATTTAGTAGTATTTAATCCACAAAAAAGATATATGATTAACGAAAATGTAGAAATTTTTGTACTTCACGTAACCAGAGAAGATAAGGAAGAGCTTTACGCTTTTGATTCAATAGACGATAGAGATTGGGTAGAAAACTTGCTCAAAGTCAATGGAGTTGGACCAAAAATGGCAGCCACAATAGTCTATTCAATGGGTGTCGACAAGATCAAATACGCCTTAGATCAAAAAAGTATTGAAGATTTTTGTAATGTCAAAGGTCTTGGCAAAAAAACTGCTCAAAAAATAGTCCTAGAACTCAAAGGAGCTGTAGTTGATCTGGAACAAGTCGTAGCACAATTGGATACTGGTGATTTTACAATTAATTTTACTGAAGCTATGGGTAATCTAGGTTACAAACGAGGTGAAGTTGTGGCAACTATATCCGTTCTAAAAAAAGAAAAGTTGTGGGACACGGAAGACTTGATGTCAACCATTAGGCGTGGATTGAGCCTTCTTGGTAAATAAATAAACACCAAAATTATCATCTTAAATTGATTTTATACTCATTTTACCAATCACAGTTCAAAATTAATTTGCACTAAATTGCCTCTTAATAAGGGGCTGGTAGTCGAATGACTGACTGGGGTTTCTTCTGGGATTGGGAATACACAAGTATTGTATTTAGTGAAAGTTGTATAAGACAGATAATTATAGACAAGTCAATAATCAGATTTTGAGTTCAAAAATACATTTGTATGATTAATTTATTCAATCTAAATACCAAACTCTTCCAAACACTAGCTATTCTAACTCCTATTCAAGTTAGTCTAGTTCTTTTTTTACACCAAAAATTTGCTTTACCAGCAACTATAAGTTTGTGGAAAGAGGTTGTGATTCTAATATTAGTGACTAGTATGTGGGTTCAACTTATCAACAAAAAGACTTTTGAGAAACTCAAAAAACCTGAAATTCTATTTGTATTTAGCTTTGTTATTCTGCATATTCTATTGTTGTTATCTTCGTTTGTTTGGAATCAGATTGAACTAAAACAATTTTTGATAGGTTATAGATTCGAAGTGTTTTGGCTATGGTTATTAATTATTGGACATTTTTGGGTTAAATACATTCCTGATAGATTTCAGTTGCAGCAGTTGTTTAGCAAATTAACAATGAGTATTATGATTGGACTTGGTGGTTGCTTGATTCTATCAGCGGCAAGTTTGATCTTTGGGTCAGATTACCTGCAATTAGTTGGATACCAATCCATATCAAAAAGTGTATCCACAGAAAACGTTTCAGCTCAAATTTGTCACGTAATAGATTTTGGAATCAATCAATGTCGATTAGCAAGTCCTTTTACTTCACCTAATCACTTGTCTAGTTATTTACTTTTGGTGTTAAGTTTTTTGATTTTTAATCTAAGTCAAAACTGGCAAAACCGAGGTTCATGGTCAGAACAAATCATGTTTAATAGTCAAAATCCACACAATCAAAGTTATTTAGGGCTTAGTTGCATGGTAATTTTTGGTATTTTGCAGACTTATTCTAGGTTTGCACTGCTTGGTATATTACTAATTCTTGGAGTTTTTTTGATTTGGCAATTACGTAAAAAATTGATTTGGCTAGACAAACTTTACACCACTTTTATTTGGATTTTGATTCTTATGGTAACGTCTTTTGCTGTTTTGATTACTTCTTTTGATCCCTCAATTAGCTCACGAATTCTACCGCCATTTTTGGCTAAGCCTTCTTCTTCTATTGAACACTATCGTTTGACTCAAGTTAATCTGGATATTCTGAAAGACAAACCTAGTATCCTCTGGAAAGGTCTTGGACAAGCTAGTAGTGGACCAGCAGCTAATTATATAAACAAACCCAAATTGGTGAAGGATTTTGGTAGATTATCCTACAAGTGGTTTATTCCAGAAAACAGAATTGTTGTTCCAGAAAATTGGTATCTACAACTAATCCTAAATGGTGGGTTGATTTATACCCTACTCTATCTCGTAATAGTTAGTTTACCAATCTGGAGTTTGTGGCAACAAATCAAAAACAAATCCAATTATACAATTTTTTTGATGGGTTTTGTGGCAATTATTTTGGGCAACTTTTTTTTACATCTATGGGAAAATCAAACTGTAGTAATCTATTGGTCAATTTTGCATGTTTGGCTTGTGGCTCAAAGAAGGTTAGTTGGAGGACTTTGACAATTCAACTGGGCTGTGCAACTTTTTATAGGCAATTATAAAACAAGCACTCAAAAACAAATCAATCATGTCCGATTTTCAAATTTTACTATTCTACAAATATACAGACATACAAGATCCCAAACAATTCGCTATTCAACAGAGAGCCTGGTGCGACGAACTAAGCCTTACAGGTAGAACAATAATTGGCAACGAAGGAATCAACTCAACATTAGAGGGATCACTCGGATCAATTCAAGAGTACATTAACCGAATGAATAACAAAACTGGATTTGAAGATATTCACTGGAAAAAATCAAACGGAACTGGTCAATCTTTCCCAAAGCTATCAATAAAAGTGAGAGATGAAATTGTAACTACGGACATTGCACAAAAAAACTTACTAGGGCCACACCGATATTTGACTGGTAAATACTTAAACCCAGAAGAATTACACTCATGGATTCACTCTGACAAAAAATTCTATATTGTAGACATGCGTAATGATTATGAGCATCAAGTTGGTCATTTTGTAGGATCGATTTGTCCCAACGAATTCAAAAATTTTAGAGATCTACCAAAAATTATTCCAATCTTAAGTGGCTTAGAAAAAGAAACAATAGTTACTGTTTGTACTGGTGGAATTAGATGTGAAAAGGCTTCAGGTTTTTTGATTAAAAATGGCTTTCAAGATGTATACCAACTCCATGGTGGAATCGTTAGTTATATGAAACAATATCCTAATCAAGATTTTTTGGGCAAATTATATGTTTTTGACAATAGATTAATGATTGGTTTTAATGCCGATTCTCCTAATCACATAGTTGTTGGTAAGTGCCAAGTATGCGGAGTCAAAAGTGAAAATATCGTTAATTACACATTACCAAAAAGTAAGGTTAGGTATCATGGAATAGTTTGTACAGAATGCTTAAAACAAAAGAGAGCAATAATAGATAGCGTATCCAAACCTATATGAATATCAGTTGAGTAGATACACAAAAACCACCTATTAATTAAGTGGTTATTTTTTTGAACTAATCGAATAAATTACTTTCTAAAAGTTACAGCATCGAGTCTGCTAATTCGTGGATTCTGATTTGGCAAGCTAAAGTTGGAAGGAGATTGATTGCCTTGGGCAACGCTAAGTGTATTAATTAAATCTTGCATCTTGGACATGTCCGACTTGATTAATGCTAATCGGGCTTCAATACCATCGTTAGCTTGTCGGAATGAATCAGCTTCAAGTATAGATAATCTTTGGCGAATTTCATCATTAGATCTCTTCATTTCAATTCTGGCATTTCTAAGTTCTTTGGCTAATTTTTCTATATCGTAACGAATTTCTTCGGTTTGATCTTGAAGAGAAGGACCGCGAGTTTGAGTTGAGTTTTGTAAAGACTGAATATCTCTGGATTGCTTTATAACCTCATCGTTGATATTCAAAACCTTATCAGTCATAGCTTCGATATAATCATTGATATCTTCAAAGTTGCACAATATTTCGGTAGTTTTGTCTACAAAATCCAAATAAACATCTTGTTGAATTTGTTTGGCTTGAACGTAATCAGTTTTTAGCTGATTCAAAACAATTTTGTTGGAATTCTCACGAATTTCCGTAAAATCTATACCACTAGTTTTGCGAATAGCCTTGATAGGATTAGGTTCAAAGTTATCGTCAAGATTATCATCAAAATTCTCGTCGTTATCTTTTTTAATCGAGTCAATTTGATTTTCGATCAAAGGTTTTTTGGATTTGAGTTGAGTAGGATTATATAGTTTGACTTCACCTTCTGATTCAAAGCTAAACTCTGGCTCAACAACCATCGGAACTATCGGACTTTCAAATTTGGGTTCGATTTTGAGTTCTACTTTTGGTTCAGCTTCCAAAGTTGTTTCTACGATAGTCTCTTTATCAGCAATGGCTGGGCTAGGAGTGTATGGAACTTCTTTTGAAAAACTAGCTTTGTCTATCTTAGGTTCAATTATTACTGGAGACACTGGTTCGGAATTAATTTGAGTGGTTTGCACAATTGGTTTAGATTCGGTAACTACAGACTGAACTCCGAATGAGCCAACTTCAACAGAGGTAGCTGGTTGACTCATAGACACGTTAACAGGTTGTCCAACAGGAATATTAAAATCTTGAACCGAGACAGCTGGTTGAGCAAAAGGATTGTTCATAGCTGGCTGTTGAGTTGGTTGAAATTGTTGAGGTTGTTGAGTAATGGTTTGTTGTTGAATTGGGTTTGTTGGTGCTGATTGAGCTTTTGATTGGAGCCACATTTGGTGAAGAATATTAACCAATTCATCTCTTTCAACTTCGTTAGCTGAAGTCAACCAATTACGCCAATCAGTAGACTCTTCTTGTGTCAAAAAGTAACTATAGTTAATTGCTTGTTGTGGATCTGTAGGAAAACCGTCGTTAAAAGGTGGTAAAGACATAAAGTATTTAGTTGATTGTATTTATTTAATTGACAAATTACCAGAAAATTATACAACACTTTTTTTGTAAAGTAAAGTATAACCAAAAAACACCGATTCTAATCAATGTTTGCATTGTTATAAGATTTAACATTTTTGACAAATTACCAAAAAATAAGTTCACTCGACACATCATGATAAGCCATTTCAATCAATTTTTACACCCACCATCTTTTTGGATTTTGACCAAGTATTATCAACTAGAAAAAGATTTAGAAATTTATAACCAAAATTATGAATTAGCTCACAGTATTGATAGTATATACAAGTTTCTATGGGACAATTATGCCGACTGGTATATAGAATACCTCAAAACCACTAATCCAGTTGAAATAGATTTTGCCAAACAGCTATTTAGACAATTCATAATTACAGTTAGTCCATTTTGTCCTTTTGAAACTGAAGCTATTTGGTCACAATTCTTCGGCGAATCAACCAATTTGGTCAAAACCATCAAAGATCCTACTTGGAGCCAAAAAGCCTTAGAACTACATTTTGAAGTAAAAGATTTTGATAACTTAACTAAGAATAAAGCCTACTTAGAATTTGAAAAAATTATCCAATTTGTTAATAACATACGATCATTAAGAGGATTATTTGCAATTGATCCAGTTGTAGCAGTAACTGTTTATACCGACAATCAGTTTTTACATCGATATAACTACTTTATAAAGTTAATTTGCAAAGTTAATCTATCACCAGCTATTGATCAAAATCTGTATAGAATCAAAGAAATAGACTACGAATACCAAATCGACATTGTTCAGTATATCAAAAACATTGAGCAAGAAGTTGCTAGAAGTAACAAACAAATAGAATCAATTCTCAAACAAATTAGTGGAATTAACACACAATTAACCAATCCAAATTTTGTGCAAAATGCTGAAGCCAAAACTATCCAAGAAAAAAAAGAACAATTAATTCAAAGGCAAATCGAGCTAGAACAACAACAAGCCAAGCTAGTTTTTTTGAAAAATTAAGCAAAGCGTATAAAAATTAAAAGTTATCCTAAGCCTGCTCTGGGATTCAAAAATCATCAAATTAAAAAATTAAATTAAACTTATTTTATTATGACTTACAAACACCTCGACATCACCAAAATCTTAGAACATTATCATACAACATTGAGTGGAATACGCACAGGCAGAGCCAATTCATCTGTCTTGGAACCAATCACAGTAGAATATTATGGTAGTAGAATGCAAATCAAAGAACTTGCTACTTTAACCTTGCCAGAACCAGCTCAAATCCAAATTAGCCCCTTTGATAAAGGTGCAATCAAAGCTATTAGCACAGCAATTAGCAATTCTAATCTAGGTGTTAATCCAATTGATGATGGAATTGTAATTAGACTTAACTTTCCACCACTTACAGAAGAAACCAGGAAGAAATTAGCCAAAACTGTATCTATTGCCATGGAAGATGCTAGAATCGCAGTCCGTAACAATCGTCAAGATCTACTCAAATTATGGAAAAAACAAAAAGATGATTCAGAAATAAGTGAAGATATTCTCAAAAAATTAGAAGACGAACTCCAAAAAGAAGTTACTGAACTCAATAAAGAATTGGAAACAATAGCCAAACATAAGGAAAAAGATATTATGACAATTTAGTTGTTTGATATTAATATAGCTAATTAAGGCTATTTTTTTGGTCTAAAAATTGAGATAAACTATCGATAATGTTTTTTTCTGGTACAAATTGTAAAAAATCGCCTTTGTCATGAACCCCCCAAGTACAAGCAACAAATTGATGACTGCTAATAATGGGAGATAATTCAATTATATCTGAAAGAGTATCTGTAAAGTACACAATATCACAAATGTTAATATTCCAATAATCACATATCATAATGATTTTTTGTTGCTTGCTAAGACTGGTTTGAATACCAAAAATTAAATCAAAATATGATGTATTTGTGTCCAAGGTAGATTTTATATAATTTTCACAACCACTTGAAACAATAGCCGTAGACTTATTTTGAATTTTTTGCAAAAAATCTACTACGTCGCAATATAGTTCAACTTTATTAGCCGTATGGAATTTTCCAAATTGTATAGCATTTTGAATAGATTTGTTTTTTTGCGAAATTGTTAGATTATTCTTAAGTGAATGTTTTGGTTTGGACAAATATTCTGAACGAAAATTTATGGCTTGACCGGAATCACTAACTGTCGGGTAATCACTAGATTGTATTAAATATTCAACCTCTGAATCAAGACTATCACTAAGCACGCCATCAAAGTCAAAAATCAAGTATTCGCTTGTAAACATTATTTTTTGGCTGTGAAAATTGCAAATCGTTCATGTTGATCGTTGGTTATATTAATTTCTATATCACTAAAACCTGCATCTTTGAGACTATGCATAACTTTATTATTGTTATGAAAATACATAGAGTGGTTACTCAAAATTGTTCCATTTGATAATGTCATATTTCCAACTATTTGGTTATCACAGATTGTAGGTTTATTGTATTTTGATATCCAGTAATCAATTGAATCAGAATTTACTCCTAATAACAATAGATCGCTACTTTCTTTGGAATCTAATGAGGAATATGAAGAATGGCATAATCTTCTCAAATCTTGTATATGGTGCCAAGTCATTACCGACAGAATTAAAGATCGATCTGTTGAATGCACATCTGTTATATCACCTTGCTCAAATCTTGTATTTGGTTTTCCCGAATGTTTTTGTCTTGCGTGGTTGATATTATTGGGGCACAAATCGATTCCCAGATAATCAGAATCTTTAAGATTAAGCACATCTACAAAAACTCCATTACCACAACCTGCGTCAAGTATTCTAGTTTCACCTCGCATTTCATTTATATCATCAAAAAAATATTTTATAGTTGGGTATATAATTTTGATACGAGTTGTATCTTGTTTTGATTCTATATTACTGATCCAATCTGGGGAGTATTTTGACACGGTACTAGAATTTGTGGCATGTACATTATTGTCAATAGTCTATCAAAAAAATTGAAAGCATTTTTTAATTGTCAATACTAAGCTTCAACGTTAGTTCTGTCTTCCATATTTTTAATAACTTCAGCAATTGGAGTTCCGTATAAAAGTTTGGATTGTTCGATTAAGAATTTTTTGGCTTCAATGTCAACAGCTTCAGGCAAACCACTTCCACGCAGATTAAAAGGTGAAGTTTTTTGACCATTAATCATCACACGAGCATTACAAGTAAACCTTTCTGGGTTCATCAAATCCCTAGCATTCAGTGTCGGTTTGAATTCTTTTTCGAGATATTCAGCATCATCAATACCACAGTTAAAAATAAACTTAGAACCAGTATTGGCCATAATTGAGTCTTTAATTCTTTCATCACCTTTGTCGATAATCTGCTTAACGAATTGGTGTGCCAAATTAAAGCCAACTTTATATTTACGAATTTCTTCAAGTGCTTGAGGAATTGCATCAAATAAGAAGTTTTGCATCTCATCAATATACACAAAAAATGGAGTTCTATCTTTCGCCAAAATTGATTCTGTACTTCCATCTAAATTGTAGCGAAGACCATCAGATCGACCCATTCCAGCCAGCAGAATATTAGATATAATTGTCATTCCCATCAAGTACATGGACATTTCACCAATCAAACCTTTTTCAAGCTTAACCAAGACAATTTTTTTGTTATCCATAGCTGTGCGGAAGTTGACACTGTTCTCACACTGACCAATCATCGGTCGCAAAAAATCGTTGGTAATAAAAGGAGCTAGCTTAGAAGTAATGTAAGTTGTCATATTTTCTAGTGAGTGTTCACCTTTAGCTTTGGTTGCTTGATTGAGCCAAAAATCCAAAACATCAGGTTCGGTACACATTGCCATTTTGAACTCACGAAACTTCTTCTCCGAAAAAAGCTTACTAATTTCCATTAGTGTATTACCACTTTCAGGATGGCTCATTACTAATCTAGCAGCATTTTTCATGTAGTATTCAAATTGAGGACCACCAGCAGTCTGCATGTCATACAATTTATTCCAAATTGAAAAAAGGTTGTTAATTACCAACGTTTTTTGTTCAGGTTTAGCTGGATCTGTCCACAAAATATTGAGACCAATTGGTGATTCAGTAAAAGTTGGTGAAACCACAATCACGTCTTGATAACGATGTTTAGGCATACGAAGTAACAAATCATCCACAGCTTCACCATGAGGATCAACTACACATATTCCCGCTCCACTGGCAATGTCTTGAAGCATTATATTAGTCAAAAAAACTGATTTACCAGAACCAGAACCTCCTAGAACGTAAGCGTGTCTAGTACGATCCTCCATACTCAAAAAAACTGGCTGCTTAAAATAACCACCATCAGCATCACCAATATAGACACCATAATTAGGGTCTTGAGGTAGTGTAGTAGGAATTGTAGGCTTGTAAGACAAGAGCCACTCAATACTAGGACTTGATATCAGATTGTTGGGTAAGTGCCACAATGTGTTGGTTTCTTCCACATTCAAAATATGCTTATTGGATAAAGCTGGGCGACGATTAAGAAAATCATCAACTTTGGGCCAATAAACTAGGCGAAAAATATCTTTAAAAGGCTCTCTGCTAAATAATTTGCGAGCTGAAAAACCATTAAAAGGTTCAATCTCAAAAACTTTCATACAAGGCTTAAAATTCTTAACCAAATCTTCTGATCTTTTTTTGGAAGAACTAAAGGCAGCCACACGAAGAGCAAATCTATATCCAGGACGAGAGGCTTTCTCTTCTAATCTTTTGACTATATTTTGTTGGTTAGGAGTCAACATTCCACCCATCTGCCCATCTTCTTTTCGGTCAAAAATACTCGGATTATCAGAACCAGTTTGAGTTGCTAATTTACCTTTATCTTTTTCGTTTTGGATTTTGTGTGCGGCGTTACGACCTTTGGCTTGCCACCAACCACTTACTGGTGAAAGTACCATTTGAAAAGCCAGTGTCTCGCTATCTTTGGCTAATTCAAGTGCATTAATAATATTGTTCATCGGGTCACCTGTCATCATCATGTAAGTTCTAAAAGGTAACTCCATGTTCTTTTTTTGGATAAACTCATCAGCAGCTCCAATCTTCCCTTCAAAATAAGGTAAAGATTCGTGAATCACCATTTTACATTTAGCAAAAGCACTAATTATTTGTTTTTGAATGGTTTCGGAGTGTTCTACAGGACAGCCCAAAAAGAAATTAATCTTATTATTAGATTTGATAATCTCAAAACTAAAACTTGGCGAACCTTGAAACCAATCGTTAAAAAAATAACTTTGAGAATAATGACTAATAATTTGATAAATGTGTTCACTAACAGCAATAATTTCATTTTCTTGACGACGACCAAGTTCACGATCAGCATCTTCATTCATGATTCTAGGCAAACTTATCTGCATAAAAATCATCTTTTGTTTGTCACTCTTGTGTTTGAAAAAATAAATTGCAATTCTAATTAGATGAACAGCACAAAACAAAAATACCAACCAAAACACAGTCCAAATAATAAAATTAAAACCAGTTCCAACTACACCAAAAAAATCTACACTATCGTTAGTGATAGTTTTGTTATTACGAATAAATTCAATATCTGAAGCCATTTAAATTTTTATTTTGTGTCAAATTATACTGATAATATTAATTACAATTTCATCAGAATTAAGCTTTGATAATTTGTTTTAAGATTCATTAAGTATATTAATATAGCAGATTGTTGGCAAGTTAGAACATACTTTGACAAAACAAATCTAAAATAGCTAATATCATTATATGAACACAACACTATTACTGTCAGCTAAAGGTGTATCCAAAACCTTTACTATCCAAAAAAGAACTGGCTTAATGCAAACTGAAACCAAACACGTCGAAGCTCTCAAAAACTTTGATCTAATCATCGAAAAACCAATAATTCTAGGACTAATTGGACCCAACGGAGCTGGCAAAACTACTTTTATCAAACATTGTCTTGGTTTGGTAGAAAAAACAGCAGGCGAACTGCAAGTGTTAGGTTTTGACCCATATACAGGTCAGCCTTTGAGCGAAGAGATCAAAAATAAGTATCCCAATCAAGAAACTTGGTTTCACAGACTCAATCGAACCCTCGGAGGTGGCTACAATAAGGCACCATTTCTCAAACAAGTTGGCTTAGTTTCGGGTCAAAAACAAAACTTAGACCCTAATCTTTCGGCACTTGATTCACTTAGGTTAAGCGGTTACTTGTACGATATGACTACAGAAAAAATTGAATCCCAGATAAAACTATTAGTTGACAAATTCGACATTGAAGACAAAATTGACGTTCCAGTTCGTCAATTATCTTTAGGTCAAAAAATGAAATTTGAGATTATATCCTCCGTACTTCACTCACCTCAATTCTTATTTATGGATGAACCAACTCTAGGACTAGATTTTGAAGCTCAATCTATGATGCGTCAGATGCTGTTAGAACTTCACCAAACCAAAGGTTTAACCATTCTTTTGACTTCTCACTATTTGCCTGATATTACTATGCTTTGTAGTCGTGTTGCAGTTATTGAAAAAGGTGAAAAAGTTTTTGACGGTGGTGTTGAAGAGTTAATGCAAAAATCACAATCAGCTGGTTACCTCAAAACCTTAGTGGAAGAGTTGAATAAAGCAAGTTAAACTTTCAAAAAACAATATAAATATGCCCTTACTACCCGAAATGTCAATTAACAAAAATAGATTAGAAGCCTTGTCTGATGGTGTCTTTGCTATTGTTATGACCTTATTAGTAATAGAAATCAAAGTGCCAGAACTAGCAAGTAAAGTCAATACAGCCGCGTTACTAAAAGAGTTAGACCATTTGCAACCACTGTTCATTAGTTACTTTTTAACTTTTGCTATTATTTCCGTTCTTTGGTTGTCTCACCACTTTTTGTTCCACCATTACGCTAAGAATATTGATCGAGTTGTAGTTCAGCTGAATGTAATTTTTTTGGCATTTTTGGCTTTAATCCCTTTTTCTTCACATTTCCTTGGTCGTTATATTGATCAACCTTTGGCAATTGCAATGTTTGGAATAAATACTTTTTTGACTTATCTCATGATACTTGTAATGCAAATATACATACTCAAAGCTGACCACATCGAGAACAACCCAATTTCTAATAGAATCCTAAAACAAGGTAGAGTTAGAATGTATCTCAACTTGCTATTTAGTTTTTTTGGTATTGGATTTGGAATGCTGAATCCATATATTGGTGTTGCTTTGTTTGTATTTCCAGTAATCTTTAATGCAATTCCAGGTTTACTTAATCGACTAGAAAAACTTTTTGGTTTTGAACTTTAGAACCTAAAACAAAACTATGATTTGACCAAGGGTAATTTTGTAAGTTATAATTATATCTATATATGGCCAAAAATCAAATATGCTTCGGAAAATATAAAATTTCAGAAAGAAAAAGAACAGGCAAAAATCTAAGAACTGTCTATTATTTGACTCCATTTGAAGAAAAACAAGCCAACATTGAAGATTACTCCGAAAAATACTTGATCGCTATCAGACGTGGAGTTAGTATTGAAAGATACCCGGAATGTCTACCTAACTCTCTTACTCAAGACGAAAAATTAACTATTGTTGAACATCTCAAAAAACGTTCGGAACAATTGCAGTTAGGTCAAAAAGAAACTACCGAAAATCCTAAAGAACCAGAATTTGACATATTTGAAGATATAATGGGAATATAAACAGCAACTGGAATAGTCAACTCTAATTTTAGAGTTATTTTTTTACCATAAGCACAAGTAACTTTTGGAATAACTCAAGTCACTTAACAAGGGGCAATTTTTACTTTGTATACTCCTTTAGCTAAATACAATACTTGTGTATTCCTCATTCCGAAAGAAACCAAAAAAAACTCTAATAACCCCAGTCACTTCGTGCCAGCCTCTTTACAAGGGGCAATTTGGTGCAAATTAGTTTTGAACTGTAATTATTGAAGTGGGTAAAATATCTCAAAAAAAACCAAGAATTAGATTAAGAATTTTTCTTTTAACTTATTAAAAACCTTTTCACCAACAAGTTCTATGACTAATTCAGGATTATCATATAAATTACTAACTAAATTTTGAAGAGAGACAAATTCCATAAGTAATTTTTGTTTAATTTTTGGACCAATACCTTCTATGTCGTCTAATTGTGATTTTTGGACTGTTTTTAGTCTAGCTAGTCGATTATTCTTAATAGCAAAGCGATGCGCCTCATCACGAATTCTCTGACACAAAAACTTAAGCTCACCCTCAAGTAACAAACCACCTTGTTGACCTAGGAAGTAATTAGCAAAAGAATCCATATCGCTGCAGAATATCTCCTCCTCTCTCTTGGCAATTGACACCATAGCCACTGAATTAGTAAGTGCAAAATCTTGCAAAATCTTATAATCACTACTTAGCTGTCCTTTTCCTCCATCAACAATTATCAAATCTGGCAAATTCCACCCAGCATCAGGTTTGGAATTCTCTGGATTAAGATTGTCCAAGCCGTGTTTGAGTCGGCGAGCTAAGACTTCACGGTGGTTCTCAAAATCGTTATTTTGTTCTTTGCACTTAAAAAGTCTATAATATTTATTGACTGGACGACCATCAATAAAAACAACCATTGAACCATACACGAACTTACCTTGTAGATGAGAAATATCGTAACACTCAATCCTACGTGGTATTTTTTTGAGTTGTAAGAATTTGCCCAGATTAATAACGGAACCAAAAACTTGATTTTCGTCAAAAAAAGCTAACTTTTGACCCAAAAAATTCCTCTCCAGATATACTTGAGAATTATGCAAACCTTGTTCAATCAAACCTTGAATTTCTTTTTGATTCTGAACGAAAGAATTACGTAAATAAATCTTACGACCAATTAGTTCTTCTATTTCATTTTTTTGATCTTGATTCAAATTTAGTCTTTGTATAGCCATATAGTTAATTTATTATTAGTAATTTTGATCAAAGTTAAACCATTTGATAAAGACCAGCCAACCAAAAAATAAAACTACAACACTAATCCAGATAGGCAAAGAAACTGAACCAAATGATATAAAACCCGATAGTATTGGCGGTAGAGCTTGAGCCAACGCTTGAACACTAGAATTAACTCCAATCCCTTCACCTTGTTTACCTGAATCAGACATATGCGAAACCACAGAAGTAATATTAGCATTTACCAAACCCACAAAAATAGCAAAAAATGGAGCAACTGCATATAAAATATATTCTTGACGCGGTAAAAGTATTAAAGCTGTAAAAATAGAACTAGCCAAAAGACTAAAAGCCAACAACTTACGTTGATCAAACTTGAGTGTCCAGCGAATAATTATAGCTTGTGTAATCACTAACCAAATTCCAATATAGCCAAAAAAGTTACCAATCTGTTGTTCATGCCAACCAAAACGATCAATAAAGAAAGGATTTGCAAAAGTAGTCAAAAAAGTAAATCCTGCTTGATACAAAAAACTAGTCAAAAGAATAATTCTTAATTTTTTGAGGGTAAAAGCCTTCCAAATGTCACTCCAAGATTTTGACCAATTTATTTTTTCAATTTTTTCATCTAATGGTCTTGGATTAGTTTCAGGTAAGAACTTAAATACAAATATTATATTCAATAAGTTAACCAATGCAACTGATATAAACGGAGTAATAGGACCTCCCCAAGCTGATAGATGACCTCCCAAAAATGGACCAAGCACTATACCTAAGCCAAAAGCTCCGCCAATCAAACCAAAATTTTTGGCTGAAGTTTCTTTGGTGGATACATCTCCAACAACAGCTTGTGCCACAGCGATATTACCACCAGTTATTCCATCAAGAATCCTAGCAAAGAACAACAAAGGTAAACTCTTAAACACAATTCCAGTTGCAAGAAGTGAATATGCTATCAGTGAGCCAAATAAAGATATTAACAAAATTTTGCGACGACCATAGTGATCTGATAATTGACCAAGAATAGGAGTTGCCAAAAATTGAGCCAAAGGAAATGTACCCAGAAGCAAACCATAAATAATTAAACTATAATAAGTACTAGAATTGGCAGGTAATAAATAGTTAATATTATCTGGATTCAAAAATAAAATTGGTAAAATTGGTACTATCAATCCAAAACCAACCAAATCTATAAAAACAGTACAAAAAACTGCAAATAAAGATCGTTTGGTATTAAGTGAGTTCAAAACAGTCATTAGTAAAAAATTAAATCATCACCATTACTGGTTGAATCAATTGATTATCTATTTTTAAACCTAAGGATATTATATTTTGTACTTTCGTGTTAGTTGTGTCTTCTGGTGAATTTAGAGCTTGCATGGTCTCTGGGTTAAAGTCTGCCCCAACTAAAGGGATGATTATTTCTACACCTTGAGATTGTAGATCTGCTACTAGTTTGGTAAAACTAATTTGCAATGTAGAAATTGATTTTTTGAGCTGTTCATTATCTTCCAACTTTATAAACGTCAAGACTAAGTACTGATTATTCAAAAATTCTAAAAGTGGATTAACTAGACTTTTTTTGGTTTTTTTTCTGGATTGAGCCAAATCTAAGTCGTGTTGCTTACGTGTATTGTCAAGATCTGCCATATATCTAAAAGCTTTATTTTGCCAATCTTTTGATTCCATTTGAGATGATTGTAGTTGAGCTGTAAGCATTGCAAGTTCAGAATTGATTTTATCATTGTCAATATTCACTTCCGAGTTGGAATCTTCATGTTGTTCGTTATCATCACGATCCATAACATTTTCTTGAATAATATCTGAAGTTTCGATACAATCTTTATCAAGGTCTGCAATCGAACTAGGTGTGACACTTGAATCAGGGTGAGCTTGAGGTTTTGATTCACGTTGTTGTGTATCATAAAAATTCTTTGATTTATTTTTGGACATATCCAAATGTTACATTAGATTTTGAAATTTAGTCAACAGTTTTTTGAGAGATGTTACAAATAAACTAAAACAAAACACCTCCAAGTTGGAGATGAATTACAAGTAGATTTGTTAGATTTATAACTAGTTGAGAATATCTAACTTACTAGATTGTTTGTATTTATTAAATATAATGATTGCCAGAACTATAATAGCTGACAATGACACAAAACCTCCAATTGATAGACCACCAGTTCTAACTGATTTACCATTTAAAGTTGTAGTTGTAGTTGTTATTATAGGTGTTGTATTACTTTCAATCAAAACTTTGGGAGTGGTAATCACACACTCTGAACTAGACCTAGCGCCCGTAACTAGAGTCGTCATACCAGATGGACAAGGTAAAATATCATTTCCACCATCACAATAAAATCCTACTGGACATGGCACACAAGTTGAATTTTGATTAATTTTACCAGCTTCACATTTGACAGTCGGATCAATTCCCGACACAACAGTTACGGATTTTCCAGTCGAAATTTTGACATCGTTGCCAATTTGAACATACACCAATTGATTGCCAAGAGTGCTAGTTACAGGAACGTCAAAACAAGTAACTTTAGATCCATAGATAGTGCAATATCCACCTGGTGTTACATTGCCAACTCCCATTTTGAAGTCATTTGGTAGCGAACGATCATTCGGTATACTAAATGTACATTTGGTTTTGGCATCTTGTATAACATTGTTAGACTTACCACAATCAAGGCTTATTTGTGAAAAATCTGCAGCTGTAAGAGGTGATATTGAGAGTGCGGAGGTAACAGTTGGTACACTATTGACAGCAACTACTCCAGACCTAAAATTGGTTGGTATATTAATACTAGGCAAACCAGCTACAGACAGTACACCAACGGCACTACCAACCATAGAATTAGTTGAAATATTTTGATTATTAAATGGTATGAATTGACCACCTTGAATAGAACCGTTGATAGCAGATCCTCCTTGGGGTGTGAATGTTGCTAATGTTCCATTGGGAGTAGTGCTACCGCTTAGCGAAATATTTGGCATTGGAGATCCAATTTGCCCAGCTATTGGAGTGTTAATAGCAGATCCAAGAGTGTTACCAGATTGTGATACCAGATTGATAGTTACGTCATCATTCCCTGCTGTTATTCCTGTTCCACTCAAAACTACTTTGTTTGTTCCAGCTGTTGCACCCATAGATGGTATATTAAGACATTGTAGTTGAGCAGTTGCTGTACCATTGTTAATAACTGAACAAGTTACTGGTGTAGAGTTAGAAGTGTTAATTTTGGCTTTGATTCCAGATAGTGGGATATCATATTTGTTTTGGTTATCACCAGTCAAAGGATATGTGCAGTCTGTGGAATTAACACCAATTGTCAAAGTTGAAGGTGAGCATACTCCCGTACCAATCTGTGTAGAAGTCAAGATTGTAGCACTTACCACACTAATACTATTAGCACTTCCAGCAATATATGCATCACTGGCAGGTGAGCTAAGATCGTTAGCACCAACTGTAGTACCTCCATCTTGCATAGTTGCACCTGTTCCAAAAGTTCCAAGTGTTGTTGGAGCTGTCATCTTGTATTCTACATAACCTTTGCCTCTTGTTGCGTCTAGGAAGTCAAGAGTGTTAAGGGATTCGAATTGTCCAGAATTGTAACCTCCACTTGTTGCTACATTTCTTGCAGGGTTACAAGATAGTAGGTTTGGATATTGATTACCTGATGAGATACCTTCAAATCCAGGAGCTATTAAACTTCCAACTGGAGCTGTATTGGTTCCTTTGGTGTTGTAGTACCAGTTTTTGGTAAATACTTCACCATTTAGTATTCTTTCGTATCTACAGACTTGTTGTTCTAAGTATCTTCTACCTATCATGTCAACTGTGTTAATGTATTGATTGTTTCGGTCAGTGTAACCTACACCACTAGCAACACCTGTTGCTGGATTACAAGATAGAGCAGCTGGGGTTGGTTGATAGCTGACACTTTCAAAGCCAGGAGCTGTCAAAGTTCCACTTGGTTGTACATTAGTTGATTTGGTGTTGTAGTACCAACTCCAGTCATAGTCTTGTCCAGCTACGATTTTACCGTATACACAAGCTTGTTGTTCTAGATATCTCTTTTGAGACATGTCAATAGTGTTCAAGTTCTCAGTACCTCCTGGTGCTGTTCCTACTCCGTAATTTTGACCAGCGGCATATTCTCTTGCTGGATTACAAGACAATTGATTAGGATACTGATTAGGAGTAACCGTACCTTCAAAACCATCAGGCATTGGCCCACCAACTGGAGGTGTGTTAGTTGTCTTAGTATTGTAGTACCAAGCAAGGTTGTAATTTACTCCAGCCAAGTTCTTGTTGTAATAGCAAGCTTGTTGTTCTAGGTACCTCTTTTTACCAATTTCTAAGATACCACTTGTAGCTGATGGATCAGTTCCACCTGTAGCTGTTGGTGAAGCTGCATCGTATAGACCTGCTACTGGTGA
>JAYUKQ010000120.1:0-6845 GCA_043764315.1 bacterium
GAAATTATAGGTTGCAAAGTAAAAATTCTTTTGGATTACTCCTGGGAATTGTTAAAAAACCTGTAAAACAAATTACCTATATACAATCATGAAGTTAGCTCACGTTGTCAAGAAAGTTAGGAATTGGTAATCAATACATTATTAAGATAGTGAAATAGCCATTTGTGACAATTGTTACCTAGTAGATTGGTTATTGACTTGTCTATTTTGGTCTTGACATATTTAACAAAAGGAGTGTTCACAATCTTATTCAAAATCTGACTGACTCAAATACATTTCTTTTTCTGTGCCAGGATTCCAACCCAAAAAAGCCAAGTAATTAACTAACGCTTCAGGCAAATAACCTTTATCCAAATAGTCTTTTTTCATATTCACGTTGCCGTCACGCTTAGACATTTTTTTGTTGCCAACTTCACCTAAGATTACTGTAATATGCATGTACTTAGGAGAACTACCATAGTGATCCAAAAACATAGTTTTGTGGCGAGGATAACTCGGAAACCATTCTTGACCTCGAATTACCAAGCTAGTTTTCATCAGTTGATCATCAACCAAATGAGCTAAGTGATAGGTTGGAAAGCCGTCGGACTTAAGAATACCAAAATCCTCCTCAAGACTCAAATCAAATTCAGTCTCACCTAGTAGCTCGTCGTCGCACACAACTTTGGAATTTCTTTGAATTTTGTACAACAAAACTGGCTTTTGAGAATCTTTAAGACCTTCTTCCACCGATTGAAATAGTTGGCTGGCAAATCTATTAGAACAAATATCAAAATAATTAATTGGTTGTTTGGTGACTTGTTTGATCTCTTGTAACTCTTCTTTGTCGCTCGCAGTCAAATAACTCCAATAAGCTAATTTTTTGGCAATTAATTCATTGGCAACTTGGTGATAAATTGCTAATCGTTGAGATTGAATGTACGGACCATAGTTACCTTGTTGATAAACATTATAAAAATCGTCAGCCTGACCACTGGGAATTAGAGTTACTCCTTCATCTGGCTCCAAACCAAGTCTATTCAAAGCCTCCAAAATAGTAGTTACAGCATCAGCTTGCAATCGATTCTGATCCGTATCTTCAATTCTAAGATAAAATTGTCCATCATTAATCATGGCTATAAGCTTAGTAAAAAGCATTGTTCTAGCAGTTCCAAGGTGAAGATATCCAGTTGGACTGGGAGCCTGACGTGTTCTAAAAATTGTATCAGAATTGGGCGTGTTAGTTGGCATAATAATCTATAGCAACCTTGAGATTGATTCATTTGTCAAGAATATTGGTCAACATTAAACCAAATTATTTTTGCTTAATTTACAACTTTTGATTAAAAAATCATACTTGAGACATGTCAAAAAATACTTTAGGTATAGTTGCAGCTATAATATTGGTATTGAGTTTGATTGGTGGAGGTTACTACTTCTGGCAACAAAGTCAAATCAAACCAAAGGCTCAAAATCAAAATCTTAGCAGAACAGCCAGAACTAATGCCAAAACCTTTGATCACGAAATTACTAAGTTAAAAACTGATTGTCCCAAAGTTGAAATTTGCGGAAATATCAATCAAGATCTAGAATCTTACAAAAATGCTTTTCCAAATACTGATAGCGGGGCAAATCGAGGACAAGGTCAAGATAGAGGACAAGATAGACAAAATATGACTCAAGAAGAGCGAGACAAAGCTGATACCAATCGCAAAGCTCGGCGACCATATTTGGACAAATTTGCTGCTTTTTGTAGGCAAGCTCATCCAGAATTCAATGATAACAAAAAATTCAACGCAACAGGTTCAATTTCAAGAAATGACACAACCAAATTCACCTGCAGATTCTGGGAAAACTAAACCAACTTACCGTAAGTTAGCCATAAAAGAATACAAAAGAATACTTTATCCCATTTAGAGATTTTTTTGGGGATTTTTTTGCACCAAATTAACTATTGTTAAGAGATTTACAGTTCAAAGTTGATTATAGATTTCTTTTGGGATCAAAAATGATTGTTGTAATTAGCTAAAAAGATAAAAAATAAATTCAAAATTATAGCTTTAGAATTGTAATTAATACCAATATATGTTGGCAAATGCTCTAATATGATACAATTTTTAACTAAAATACACAAAAAATAAAATATCTTATATATAACTTGACCAAACGATAATCCTACTTTAGATTTACCTTCAATGCCCATTTGTTATTATAACAAACTAGTTTAATCGTAATAAAAAACGATAAGCCAAAAACAAACCATTTTCAATCATATGTCCAGTATAAAGAACTTACTCAATTCAACGAAAAAAAACTCAACTGAATTATATAAGAATAATAGGCTTAATTTTATGACTAATAATTATTTTAGTTGGGTTACTCTATTGGTTTTAATTTTGATAGTATTGTTAACATCAGGTTATTTGGTATCTTTGAATCAAGTTGACGATCCAAATAGCTTCAAATTGAGTGAAACTGCAATCACCAAATTACCCAGTGAGATTGAAATAGAAGCTTTGGTTGGTGAAAATAAAAACATTAAACCAAATCTAAAACCAGTAATAGCAAAAATGCCCTTGTTTACAGCTTCTTTGCAAGATCAAAGCAATTATCCTCAAGTTGATTATATAATCACACCATGGGCGATTGTAAGTAATGAGTTGTCAATCAAACCCATCGAATCAAAACCAATAACAAGTACGGAAAAAAATAATCAAAACAATTTGGCATCTATTATAATTCCAGAAAAGATTTTTAACGATCTAAATTTTGAACAAACTATTGAGTTATCTTATGGTATTATAAAGAATTTAGACCCAAAGTATACTGGTTTAAATGTTCAAATTAACCTAAACAAATTGAGTGATAGAAGTAAAAAAATGCTTTTGCAACTGTTGGGCGAACTAAAATTTCAAAGTAAAAAATCTAATACCAAAATTACTTTGAGTACCGATCTATCAATTCTACAAGACAAACTACGAGATGGAATTGAAGCAAATTTGGATCAATTATTTATTTTTTGTTTTGATAAAGATCAATGTGAAGCTGAAGTCGGTGTTAATTCAACAATTGTAGAATATGAAAAATTAATTAACTCCACCCAAAATAAAAACAAAAATAAAGGTATTATATCAGAATCTTACATTCAAACCGTAGACCCAAACTTGATTAATACCTACAACTCCAAAGAATAACAGTCAACTTACTGAATTGGCTAAACAATTGAACTTACCTACCTTAAACCAAATATTACTTTAACATGTCACAAACCATAACTAACGATTACAAGACAACCCACGAATTAATAATCAAAGAAGAGCCAAAGAAGGCAAAAACTGGAATGTCACCAAAAAGTAAAAAATTCTCAATATATTTGGTTTTACTAATTTTTTTAACTACATTTTCGACACTAATTGGTTCAGCTTGGCTGACTGCCGATCGATATTGGCAAACTAGTGTAAGTAACAAACCACAAATAAACGGAGCTTTTGAAATTGTAGATTCACTATATTCATTTAATAATCCAGCTTTTGTGAATCTTGAGTTTGACTATTTTAGCACAATCAAAGAAAAACATTCTAATTTTGATGCTTTAATCCTGCCAAAATTCCAATTAAAAGACAAGAATTGGATCAAAAATCAATCTGCAGACTATGATGATCTCAAAAATATTGTAAAGATTGAACAAGTTAAAAGTAATCTTTTGGCAGATTTTGGTTTTGGAGACGACCAACAAACTAAAAAATATTTGGACAATGGTGATTTTTCTGATTTATCAAAACAAATTGATGAATTAAAAGGATACAAAGGTGTTAATTTGAATTTACCGCTGAATCAATTATCTACAAATCAGTGGTTGAATTTGCAAAAAATAGTTACCCAGCTCAAAACTGAATTAACCAAAGAAAATAAGATTGTAACCTTAACAACCAACCATGAAGGTCTAGAAAATCAAGAAAACAGAAATTGGTTTTTGAATAATCTCGATAGAATATATTTGCAACTGTGGAGTCAAAATTCTGGCCCAACTGATCTGTCACCAACTTCTTGGTCTTCTTTGATACCAAAACTACCAACTAGCCAAGTAAGTTTAATTTTACCAACGTTTCAACAACAACAAATTTGGTCTGGTAAGTCTTTAGTTAGAGCTGATAACTTGTCATATGAGGTTGTAGAAAAAGAAATCACTCAACCAAACGTAAAGATTAACTACAATTCTAACTTGTACCCAACTGCCGAAATCCAGCAAGATAATAAAAAAATTCAGATCAACTTCCAAGACGCAACCAGTGCTTACAATTATAGACAATTCATAGATAATATTACAGGTAATGATAAATTTGAATTTGGAATTAGTCACTTGGGAGGAAGTGAACCAACATCTTTTAATCAACTCAAAAAAGCCAATTTGGAATCACTCAAGAATTACAAATCTACCGTTCGTATAGAAAAAATTGGTCAAGGAAGTGTTATTGACAGTATTATTGTAAGCAAAGAAGGTCAAAGAAACTTTGGTCTACAAAATCAGCTTATTAACGAGCAGCAAATAACTAAACCATTTGAAATTGCCAAAATTGATCTTTCAGGTATTGATCAAAATAAACTATCAATTACATTTGATGACGGTCCAGACCCAGTTTTTACACCACTGGTGTTAGATTTGTTAAAACAACACAACGCCAAAGCTACTTTTTTTGTAGTTGGTCGCAAAGTCAAACAACATCCTGAAATTATCAAACGGATAATAGCTGAAGGTCATCAAATTGAAAACCATTCGTTTAATCATGTAAGATTCTCCTCCAACGAACAACTCCAATCCGAAATTAACTATACAGACCAAGTCTTAAGGGATTTTGGCATCAAGACTAAGTATTTTAGAGCTCCTTACAATCAACTAAGCAATAACTCTGAAAAAGATATAACGTCCCTACAGCAAGTTCAAGCAACTGGTAAATTCAATGTTGATGACGATTATAATGGATTCGATTACCTTCCTAACATTACAGGTTCTCAAATTGCCGAAAAAATTACTACTCAAGTCAAAAAAAAGATTGGAAGTATAATTGTACTTCATGATTCTGACGGAGAAATGGTCAAAAGTCGTCAAGAAACGATTGAAGCTCTCAAAATTATATTACCTAACCTCAAAGATAAATATCAATTTGTAACACTATCCAATGTTCACAACAAGCCTTTACCTTATTTTGCTGGTCAACCAATAGTAGAAAAACCTATTGAAACAACTTTTGATAATCTAGAAATAGAAAGTACAGCTCAATGGAACGTTCCAAAAATTGAAACTACCAATCGATACGCCAATATTTCTACATTTTATATTATTTTAGTAGCCCTACTATTTAGTTTGTTAATCGTATCTTTTCTTTTTAGTCGCATTTTCAAAACTATCCTTAATCATTAATCAATCAAAAACTAATATGTGGTCACTCGAATTTATAATACTGATAGTCATTTTTGTACTATCTTTCCTAAACTTATTAAAACTTGCTATATTGTACTTTTCAACTGATTTGTACCATATATATTCTTACTTTTTTGTCAAACAAATTAGCCATCCAGACCTCCAAGTTAGCGTTGCTGTAGTAATTCCAGCTCACAACGAAGAAACTGTTATCTACAAAACGCTGCAGTCAGTCTTTCACAACAAATATCCTAATTTTAGAGTCTATATTGCCGACGACGGCTCAACTGATGACACCAAAAAAGAAGTTGAGAGATTTATCAAAAATCACGCCCGAACAAAAATTGGTTATATCTATAAAGCTAATTCAGGCAAAGCTGAAGCTCTCAATAATACTATTTGTAATCATGTAGCAGAGGAAGTCGTAATGTGTCTTGACGCTGATTGTCTGCTTTCTCCAGATGCAATCGAAAAAGCTGCTAAATACTTCAACAATCCCAATGTGTCAGCAATGATAAGCAATGTAAAAATATTACCTCGACCATATTTTTTGAATTTTGTACAAAGATTGGAATATATGATGGGATTCTACCTCAAAAAGGGTTTGGATACAACTAATATGGAATATATTGTTGGTGGAGCTGGTTCGATGTTCCGCAAATCTGTCTTGGAAAAAATTAACTATTACGATTCTGATACAATCACCGAAGATATTGATTTGTCTATGAAGATTATCCAAGACGGCAAACAAAACTGGATTGTTTTTGGCAATGATGTTCTGGTTTGGACTCAAGGACCAACGAATCTGGTTGATTTGTTCAAACAAAGGTATAGATGGAAACTAGGCTGGATGCAAACTATCTTTAAGAATCGTAACTTACTTTTTAATGCAGACAAAAAATTCAATTGGTCATTCACTCTGTACTACATGCCTTATATGGTTTTTGCACAGTTGATGTTTCTACTTGATCCAATATTTATATTGGTTGTAACTTATTACTCTATTGTTAATCAAGATTTTATGGTTCTTGCTATTATGATAGTTTTTTATCTCTTCTTATGTTGTATTGCAATTATGGGCGATGATAACATGACATTATCACAAAAAATATTCTACCTAGCAATTGCTCCAATGTCTTATATTGCCATGACTGTAATTAGCGCTATAGAATACGTTGCCAGTATAAAATGTATTCTCAATTGGTCCAAAATCTTGCACTACAAAAAGAATAAACACGTTAGTTGGAGTCACGTACAACGAGTCAAACACTAAGAATCAAACACTAAAAAATACAAACTAAAATTACAATGTCCAAATTACTAACTCCTATATTAATATTCATTCTAAGCCTTAATCTTAATTTTGGTATAATGCTTATAGCTCAAACTAAACAATCATCAAATTCACCACTTTGCTCTTTAGATGCTCCAATTAATTTTGCAAGTA
>JAYUKQ010000121.1:0-2046 GCA_043764315.1 bacterium
CAGAGTCATTGGAAAATAGGCCAAAACTAATACCAAAGTACATTCTCTAATTAGAGAGTGTTTTTTGTTGTTTAAGAATATTCAATCTAGCTAATTATCTTAAATAAATTACATATACTCATTTCACTAATTACACTTCAAAACTAATTCACACCAAATTGCCCCTTGTTAAGGGGCTGGCAGCGAAGCTTACTGGGTTTTTTTGAGGTTTTTTTGAGGTTTTTTTTGGAGTTGGGATTGTACAAGTATTGTATTTAGTGAAAGGAGTATAACAACATTATCTCAAATCAAAATTTTTACCCAAATATACAATAAAATAATACCCACCTAATTGATTTTAAGTGGGTTTTTTCTAGTGGGACGGGTCTGTTGTTATGAGAAGTTTTTCTATAATATTAAAATTATACGTTGATTAAGCTGTGATTACTTGTAATAAGAATTCACCACCCATTTTCTTTTCTTTAGCTTCTTTTGAAGTCAAAACCCCTGCTGAAGTTGTTATAATATTAGTTCCAAAACCGTCAATAACTCTTGGCATCTTAGTGTAAGAACCATAAATTCGTTGACCTGGTCTTGAAATTCTCTTTAGTCTACCTAGTTTGTTAGCAATGGTGACACTAATGTCATGTTGACCAACTTCAAAAGATTTTAGATAACCGAGAGTTGTTAATTTTTTACAAACTTCAACAATTAATTTGCTTTTTAGGACTGTTGTTGTTGGTTTGTTGGCGACTCGCGAGTTGTTAACTCTAGCTACGAAATCGCTCAAGATATCTTGCATTGACATAATTTCAATATAGTTTAGTTTAGCAGTTTTGGTTGTATACCAACTTACCATCTTCTTTTATAATTAGTTAGTAGCCGGAGTGAAACCGTTTAGCAAACCTTTGAGAGCTGCTTCACGAACACAGATTCGACACATATCAAAGTAACGAATGTAACCATGTTTACGACCACACATTGAGCATCGTCGTACAACTCGGCACTTGAACTTTGGTGTTCTTTTTGCTTTTACTATAAGGGACGTTTTAGCCATATATTATTAATCTTTGATAAATGGAAAATTTAAAGCGGCTAACATTTCTCGATTGACTTCAGTTTTGTGTTTGAAGACTACATTGATTTGCATACCAAAATTAATTGAAGCATCAAAACCAACTTGAGGAAAAATAGCACAATTTTCGATACCTAGGGAGTAAGACGAAAAATTCTTATCAAATGAAGATTTTTTTAATCCTTTAAAATCTCTAACTCTTGGCAATGCCAAATAAACTAGGGATAAAATAAAGTCATATGCTCTTTGACCTCTTAAAGTAACGGAAATACCAGTAATATCACCTTTTCTAAGTTTGAAGTTAGAAATTGAAACTCTGGATTTGATCATTTTTGGTTTTTGACCAGTGATTTTGTGGACAAATTCTGCAATAGATTGCTTATCTTTATTTTCGTATTTACCTACACCGATGTTAATACTAACTTTGGCGATTTGTGGTAATTCAAAAACATTGAGTGAGCCACCTAATTGCTTAGCAATAGTAGCAGAAGTTTGTTCTTTGTACTGTGCTGAGGAAATGGTTAAATTGGACATGTCGATTAAATACTTTGATTTAAAATACTAGTTGGTAGCAGCTTCAAGTTGAGCTACTTCAGCTGGTTTTTCGACTACTTTTATGGAAGGTAATTCTATACCAGTCTTTTTGAGAACTCGTACTTTTTTACCATCTTTAGTCTGAATTTGAACTTTGCTTAATACACCATCAGTAGTTAACTGTGACAGATTAGAAACATCGATCAAACGAGGAACTTGATACATCATACCTGGGTAGCTTTGACCATTGTACTTAAAAGCTCTACGGAATTTGGCAATACCTGGAACAGTGCTAATATTTGCTCTGAACTTGGTAGGCTTTTTTCCGTTAAGTTTTTTGACAATTGCCAAGACTTGACCAGTAGTTCCTCTGTAGTTACCAGCGATAATTTTGACGGTATCGCCTGTTTGGATTCTTGCTTTAGCCATAAAAATATATTTAGGGTTGAGTTGATTAT
>JAYUKQ010000122.1:0-6781 GCA_043764315.1 bacterium
CTTAAATCATTACTATACCTACTCATATACAATTAATATTTGTTCAGATGTTACTAAATTGTCTAGTTTTAGTTGATTGTTAGCGGAATGGGTATAAGATCGCACTTGGTCTAATTAAGAGAGTTTGAACTGTATTCTTGAAACTGCTTTTGGAATATTCCAGTTCAAAACCATTGTAATATTCCATTTATTCGTGACGTCGAGATTAGAAGTTTGAATTAGTATTTGTTCTTAATGAGTATTAAGGTTAGCTCATATTAGGTTTACAAAAACAAAAATATGCTGTAATATGGAATAATTATGTCTGTAGATTTGAATCAAGTACATCAAAATGTAGAAAAAGAAAAAAGTAATGAAATTTTGAAGTCTGGATTAGATACTTTAGGTAACATCGCTCTATGTGTGCCAGATATTGTAACTCCCATCTCACAAATCACTGAAAACACAGTTGCTGGAATTGGCCACGCAGTTTCAAATGTTGACCCAACTGCTATTACTGATGTTGTCGGTGGGGTTGCTGAATTAGGAACTCACGCAGTGGGTGCTGCTGTAGAAGTCATTGGTGCAATTATAAATGGACTATAAAGTGTATTGTAACTATACTTTAACCCATTTCAAAAGCATAAATAAAGGAATTTCTTGACGACACAACTCCAATTTGGGAGTTTTTTTTGGTCCTTGGTCGGTTTTTCTGTGGCTAATTAATTCTTGCATATCGTGTAACAACAAACGATTTTTGGCAGCTATTTGGATATACCATTCCAACGGTCTGTGAAATGATACAGTCTGTGTATTACTATTTTTTTTACTAGGTTCCATATCTATATCTACTTCAAATGGTGATAAGTATCGATCTACTCTTCGGTATTGAGTGAATTCTTGATCTGACCAAACCCAAGCTGTGCTTTTTGGAATGCGGAAGTATGGGTGATTGATAACTATAATTAATTCGCCATTTGACTTCAAAACTCGTGAACATTCACTAATGCACTGGTTAGCTTTTTTGATATTTTGAATTGCCAATATAATAGTAATTTTATCAACTGAATTATCTTGGATAAAAGATATTTTTTCGGCTGTGTCAGTGTAATAAAGTATATCTTTAGAAGTTTTTTCCTTGGCAATTCGGATAGATTCTGCTCCAAGATCGATACCGATTACTTTAGCTTTTTGATCAAAGTATTTTTGGCAAAAGAATCCAACACCACACCCCAAATCGAGCACTGTTTCATTAGGTTTTATGTTTAAAGATTTGATTATAGTAGGTAGTATAACTTGGTTTTGATAACTATCTTTATCGTTAATCATTCCATCGTACCAATTGGCTACTTCTCCCCAATGTGTATGTGTTTTATTTGAATTTTGAGTTGGTTTGTTGTGTTTTGGTTTGTTATTATAAGCCATTTTGATTTTAGTAATTATTTTTTCACTAAAAAATCACCAAGGTAGGTGTATTAATTATATTTTCTTGCTTATTCTTCATCTTTATAACCTTTATCACGAAACTTGTCACGTAAAAATGTAGGAATATCTAACTGTTCATCGTAAGGTGGTTTGGTTGGTGGCTGTGGAGGCGGTGTTGGTTGAGACCTATTTGATCCATAACTACCTGAATCGTATTGATTATTATTTTGGGAATAACCTTGATTGTGGTTATAACTAGGGTAATTATTATTACTTTGGTTGTTGTCTTGTCTATAATTGTTTTGATTATCGGCTGGGGGTGTAGGTCTTGTGGAATTAAAATTTGGCGCTTGATATGGTTGGGTTTTGCGTCCACCAACTACACCAAAATAATTAGGCAATTCATCTTTCTCTTTCGTAAAACCTGTTGCAATGACTGTTATTCTAATTTCATCGTTAAGGTTGGGATCAATTGAAGTACCAAAAATTATCTTGGCTTCTGGGTCAACGTGTTGGTTGATTATATTGGCAGCTTCATTAATTTCAAACATAGATAGACTTTTGCCACCTTGAACGTTGAATAACACCCCACGTGCACCATCAATAGATAATTCAAGTAACGGAGAATCAATTGCCATCATGGCGGCTTGCCTAGCTTTTTCTTCACCGCCGCCGCTAGCTTTGCCCATTCCCATTAAAGCTGTTCCAGCATTGCTCATAATAGCTCTAACATCCGCAAAATCTACGTTTACTTCACCAGGTAAATTGATCAGATCAGAGATACCTTGAACAGCCTGTCTAAGAACATCATCAGAAATTCTAAAAGCATCGTGAACACTCGTACGTTTGTCGACAATTTGGAGAAGTCTTTGGTTGGGAACTACAATTACCGCGTCAGCGTTGGCTTTTAATCTTTCTATACCTTCTTCAGCAATTTGTTTTCTTTTTTGTCCTTCAAAATCAAAAGGCTTTGTAACTACTCCAATTGTCAAAATTCCCAATCGCTTGGCAACTTCAGCAACCACAGGACCAGCTCCAGTTCCAGTTCCACCACCCATTCCACAAGTAATGAATACCATATCAGCTCCAGTCAAAGCGGCTTCAATTTCGTTGACTGATTCTTCGGCTGATTGTCGACCAACTTCACTACTCATTCCAGCTCCGAGTCCACGAGTAATATTGGCTCCAAGTTGTATAACACCATCTGCATGGATTTGTTTGAGGACCTGAAGATCGGTATTCATAGCCCAAAATTCTACACCTTCTAAGCCAGATTCTATCATTCTACGGACGGCGTTTCCACCGCCTCCACCAACGCCGATAACTTTAATTTTTGCCGCTGGAACTATCTTAGAAGAGTTGTAATCAGTTCTACTGGAGGAGTAATCCGTTTTCAAGTTTTTGGAAAGCATAATGTCAAAATTAGTCTATAATTAGACAAAATGATAAGTTTTTTTTGAGTTTATTGTCAAGGATACAACTAAAAGAGTTGTTGGTAAGCCAATTTGAACAATTTATTAAAAGATATTAGCAACTACTTGGTTTGCTTGCTTGGATTTGGTTGTTAAAATATGTTTTGGGAAGTTTATAATTGGCGTTTTTATACTATAGTTTTTCTTTTTTATACAAAGTAACTTTTTGATAAAAATAAATCCTTATTATTAAGTCATCGTGGAGTCAAAGTTAATCGAATTTCATATAAATTTCATATAATTTTTGGTCTACAAAAATATACTTGTTTTAGTTTTCGTTGTTGACAAAAGAATTTCAAAGACCAATTATCTGTTATATGAAATTATCCAAAAAAATTACTGCATTGGTATTAATTTTGATTATAACTTTACCAATTATTACTTATTCAGTGTTGCGTTGGGGTTTGTCCAAAGATAGTATTGCTTATCCTGGCAAAGATCATACTCACTTTAGATTAAAATATATTTTTCAAGGTCAAGAAGAAGATTTTGGCTCACCTAGATACCAGACTGATTACATCAAGGATGTGTGTGATGGCAATTTGACAACTTCTCCAATTCACTTTCACGACAACAAAACAGACTATGTTCATACACACTGGTCTAGAATGACAGGCGGACAGTTTCTTAAGTTCTATGGCAAGAATGTTGTTGGTGGGTTGGATGGTTATATGGGTTTTAAGTTGGACGAATTACCCAAAATTACACCAGTTCCTATTCATTCTAACTCACTTCCAAAGCCTAGAAATAATGACAAATATTACATATACACTGGGGTCGAGAGTGGTGATAAGTGGCAAATTACCAAAAGAGATTGGAATAATTTTGTAAATCAAGATTTGGAAACTTTTTTTGGAGTTGAGAGTCAAGTACGCAAAGATGAAGAAAGATATGGATCTAAAAAATCTAATCTAAGTATTTTTGGTAATATTACGACACAAGCTCATGTCGGCGAAGAACACAAAACTTTGGATGAAGCCAAAAAACATGAAATGGAAATCAAAGAAAAAGAAATTGCTCAAGTCAAAAATAATTCAATAATCAATAATTCAATTAATTCAATTAGTTCAAATTCACAACAAAACATTAATAGTAACGAAGAGTTAAAGTTGATTAACAACTTACTTGGTGATGTTGTTATATTTGTTCAGCAGGATGAACCAACTGTGCAACAAGTAGAAGCTAGATTCAAGAATATGATCAAATTAGACAAATCAGCTTGTGGGGGTTAATTATCTGACTTCAAAACAACTTGACATACACAAAAATTATCTTTGATACTAGTAATTTTTAGTTACAATAACTAATTTAAGTATCTAAATAAAAAGAATATTGAGATTATTGATGAATAATAATTTACATAACAAAAAACATAAGCTAAACTTATCAGTGGCTATAATAATAAAAACAAAAAAGCCAAATAAAAATAAATTCATATCTTCTATGACAACAATGAAAAAAGCTTCTCAAGCTCTATTAACAGCAACATGCTGTCTAGTACTATTATCTACAACTAATATTATGCAATTAGATGTAATGAAAGGTGCGTTAGGTAAATCGTCTTTGGGTTCTCTGGGAACAGTCAAAACGTTTGCAGATTGCTTCACAGATGGTTCTTCAGGCTACCTTTGTGATTCTATTAATAACACAGCCAATGTAAGCGCAACTACTGCAGATCCAATTCCAGCTAATAACACAGTAACAGTAACTGACAAAGTGTGTATGACTTCCGATGCGGCTGTGGCTCTATCTACAGTGACATCACAAATTGCAGGTACATCTATTACTTACACAATTACGTACACTAACAATGGTCCGTCAGTGATTGATCAATCAACTTTTGCTTTGACATATAATTCAGGCATTCTTAGTAATCTAGTGGTAGCATCAGCTTATCCTAACTTTAGTTTCACTGGTTCCACAACTTCAGGTTCAGGTGCATCTACAGTAAGAAGTGGTACAGTTGGTTCAACTAATAGTGCTGGTCTCAATTTGGCTGCTGGTAGTTCAATGACAATTACAATTACAGCTGATGTTAATTCAACTTATACTGGTAACTTGCAACCTTCTATCACAATGTTGCCAATTGGTCCTTCAAGCTGTCCAGCTCAAGACGGATTACCTGCTAATAACACAACTACTTTCTCAACAACAGTAGCTGGTAGCGCTGATATGTCCATTGTAAAAACTTCTTCTGGTGGATCAACTTCCATTGGTAATGTAACTGGTACTTTGAATCAGAATACTAATGTAACATACGTACTAAGTGCTACTAACAATGGTCCATCCACCGCAGCCGCACCAATTAGTATAACTGATACATATAATTCCAATCTTTTGTTGTATGTTTCAAGTACTCCACCAGCAGGTTGGACTTGTGGAACTCCTAACTTAACTGTTGTTACAGCAGCTACGGTTACTTGTACAACAACAACTAACGCAATGGCTAACGCTGATAACGTTTTGATTAGCCATGTATTCACAGTTAAATAATAATCCTCAAATAGCAAAAGTATTTAACAATTAAAAGCAACCCTTCACAGGGTTTTTGTTATGAGTAAAAATTGGATTAAGTGTTTAATACCACCAGTTGATAGATTTTGTTATTAGTTGCAGTCTTGAAGTTAGAGATTCTAGATTTTGTCTTTCAAAAATTGTATCAGCTATAATATTAGCAATTTCTATAACTTGTGTATCTGTAGCACCACGTGAGGTTAGGGTAGCTGTTCCAAGTCTTAGACCTGAAGGTCGCCACATAGTTTTGGTTTCAAAAGGTAAACCGTTACGATTACATACAATTCCCACTTGATCTAATCGTTGTTGAATCAGGAGACTGTCAGTTGAATCTGGTAATTTGATTAGACATAGATGAGTTTGAGTCGGCGAAATAATCTGCAACTCTTGGTTAGCCAATTGAGTTTCTAGAATTTTGGTTTGTCTAATGAGATCTTTGGAGTAGTTTTGAAAACTTCGATTATCGGGGTAATTATCTTCGCCAAGAATTTCTAAACATGCCTGACCAATTGCTGCAATTTTATTAAAATGTGGTCCACCAGAAGTGCCAGGAAAAACCGTTTGATTCACAACTTTAATGAACTCTTTTTTGCAAAACAACATTGCAGCTCGTGGTCCACGGAAAGTCTTGTGAGTAGTCATAGTAACAAAATCAGCACCTTCTTGACCTGGCAAAAATGGTGAGTCATGAAGTCCAGTGGCTATAAGTCCGTTAATATGAGCAATATCGCACAGCACTAGGGCGCCATTGTCATGAGCAAATCGAATCATCTCAGCGTAATTATTAATCGATCTAGGGTAACTAGAACAACCAATTATAACTAATTTTGGTTTGTTATCAATAATTTTTTGGCAATAATCTTCAAAGTCAATTTGGTAGCAATCAGGACTAATTTGTTTGAGGTCATAATTAGCGTACTTAAAAAACTTCGTCCAAGCTGATGTTGTGTGGAGATGAGAGATATGCCCACCGTTAGCTACATTGAGTGAGACTACAGTGTCACCAGCGTTAAGTATAGATAGATAAACCATCATATTAGCCATCGAACCAGCATTCATTTGAACATTAACGTCATATTCTGCCATGGCAATTGATCCAAAAACTTGCAGAGCTTTGGTTTTAACCATTGATTCTAGTTGATCAGTGTATTGGTTACCAGCGTAGTATCTTTTGCCAGGATAACCTTCGCCGTATTTGTTCGACCAAAGCGACCGAAAACCATTAGGGTTGGAGCCACCAAGAAGATCGATGACTTTGGGTGAGGGTAGATTCTCTGAAGCGATTAAGGAAATAGTATCTCGTTGTCGATTGAATTCGTTTTGGGTAAGTTGAAAAATTGGATTCATAATGGTTGTTATAGTATAAAGTTGTTTTTTATTTTGGTGTTAAG
>JAYUKQ010000123.1:0-6591 GCA_043764315.1 bacterium
CCACAACAAAGTATAATTAGTAATTTTGATAGCATTATTAACCAAGTATTCAATTGCCACTGGTGTTAGAGTCTGAAGAAGTGCATTTGCAATCACAAAGATAATTGCTATTATAAAAGATTTTTTTTCGGTCTTGAGATATTGCCAAGCAAAATTAAGATTGGAAGTGGAAGGTGTGGAAATGGACATATATAAAATAAAAATTTGAATATTTGTAAAGATTAGGACTTAAAAAATAAATTACAATCTTAAAGCTGTCATACTGAACTTGGTTTTGGTATCCAAAAAATCTCAAATAATTTTATACAAGTTTTTGTACTTAAAAAATATAACGTTAATCAATAATTTGTTGGCTTTGTTGAATTTGACGATACTCATTACTCTTAGACATTAGATGTGAGTGATTTCCAACCATTAGAATTTCACCTTCCATTATTAAAATAATCTGGTCATAATTTTTGATTGTTTCTATGTTTTGGCTAATGTTAACGATTGTTGTATTTGGATAATTAGCAGTTAGATTAGACTTAATTGTGTTCTCTGTGGCTTTATCTATACGAGCTGTAAAATCATCAAGAAGTAAAATCTGTGGATTATTGTACAAAGCTCGAGCAAGGGTTAATCTTTGTTTTTGACCACCACTAAGATTACTACCAAGTTCGCTAATATCACTTTTGGTTTTGACTAATTCGTCCAAAGTTGAAGTCGTAACAGCTGTATCATATTTGAGTTGATCAAAATCTCTGTCCAAAACTATATTTTGCTTCAAATTACCTGCAAAAATAAGCGATTCTTGAAATACAGTGGTCATTCTGTCTTTGGTATAATTAGAATCCCAAGACTCAAGTTCAATATCATCAATCAAAACACTTCCAGTTGTGGGTTGGATCATTCCAGTTAAGATATTAATTAACAAAGACTTGCCAGCTCCAGTTGGACCAACTATGGCGGTTTTTTGACCTACAGTAATTTTGAAAGAGATGCTTTTGAGAACTTTTTTGCCAGCATATTCCAAATTAACGTTTTTGACTTCAATTCCCTTTGTGATTGGTTGGTTATATGTTCCATTTTTAGATTCCTCACTATTATCAAGAAGCTCATTAATTCTTTTGAGACTAACACCAAGGCGAGCAATTCCTTGAGAGTTAAAACCGATTATAAAAATTGGCGCTGTAAGTAGTGCGTAGTAACTAATATAAGCATTGATATCACCAAGTTTGATTTCCTTAGCAATATAACTCAAAGCTCCAAAATACAAAATAGCAAACGTAGTCCAACTAGAAATTGTGTTGATAATTGGTATTAGTGAAGAAAAAGCACCAATAATTTTAAAAGAGATATTTTTGGACTGGTTAGTAATAGAATTGAATTTGTCAGTTTCCCAAGTTTGGGAATTTTGAACCCTAACCAAATTAGAACCATATATATTCTGACTAATAGCGTTGTTAAGATCGGTTTGGTTTTCTTGAGATAACTTGAAATACTTGGTAACACTTTTAAAAATATAACCGAAAGCAAAAACTATCACAGGCAAAGAAATAAAAGCTATTAAACCAAGTTTCCAATTGGTGGCAAAAATCAAGACCAAAGCCCCAACAAACAACAATAGTGCTTTGATTGACAAAACTAACTCTCCAGCCATGATATCTTTGACGTTATTCACATCACTACCAAAAAGAGTTATGATCTGACCAATTCCAATTTTATTAACACTAGTATAATTTTGAGTTGTTATTTTTGACATTAATTTGGCACGAATATCAAAACCTACTTGCTCACGGAATTTAGCTCCGACAATAACCTGCAACATTTCAACTAAAAATAGAACTACAGTAATAATTATCAGTAACCAAATCTGATTGTAATTAACATTTTGAGATTCTATTGTTTTGATTATTTCACCTGTAATATTAGGAATGGCAAGTGATAATCCTGTAAGAACAAATACAATTCCAAAAAGAACTGAAAGGTAATGTTTGTAATCAACGGTAAGTTGTTTGAATGAAATTGCTAAAATTGATTGCATAAGAATATATATTAAAGAATTTGATTATTTATTTGATTCCAAATTCCTAAAACTGTAATCTTGAAATTGATTCAAGATCTAAAAAGCTGAATATTTTTGGAACAAATTATTGGATTACTAAAATAACACTTGTCTATACTGAACTGGTCAAATTTTTACCATATTGGAGGTTGTACCGATCTCATTAATTACAGCTCAAAGGTAATTCGCACTAAATTGCCCCTTGCTAAGGGGCTGGCATGAAGTGACTGGGGTTTCTTTTACGATTTATTCCACAAAAATGTTTTGACTAATAAACAAAACCCAATAAAGGGTTATCTTTTTGTCCAAAATTCTGGCTATCTACTTCATTTGTTCAGTTAGTTCCAACCATTTGGTTTCGACTTCTTCTAATTCACTAATTGTTTTGGAATCGCTTGGATTATCAGCTAATTTGGATTTTAGGGAAGTAATTTTTCTTTCTAATTTTTGAGCATCTTTGCGAAGTTGGTGTTGACGAATACGCTCCGCTTTGTCGGGCTTTGTTGATGATTCGGCTTCTAAGTCAGAATAAGGATTATCTGCCGATATTTTGTCTACTGACAAACCAAGCTCTTGCTCTTTTTGCCAAATATAATCTTGATAACTGCCTAAGAATTTTTTGACAGCTCCGTTTTGAACTTCCAGAATCTGACTAGCAAATAGATTGACGAAGGTTCTATCGTGACTAATTACAAACACAGTTCCATTAAATTCTGACAAAGCTTTTGCCATAGACTCAACAGTACTAAAGTCAAGATGGTTCGTAGGTTCATCTAACAACAAGACATCTGGTTCACCTAGGAACATTCCAGCCAAACACAACCTAGCTTTTTCACCACCAGAAAGCACACTAATTGACTTAGTCGCATCGTTCTTACTAAACAAAAAATTACCCATCATTCTCTTAATCTGTTCTTCACTAAAGTGACTGTTGGCTTTTTCTTCCAGATAACCAATTACAGTCTGATTCAAAGGCAAACCTTGGTTGACATGTTGGGCATAAAAAGCAACTTCAAGATTGCCAGACCATTTGATACTACCTGAAAGCGGTTTGAGTTGATCAGTGATAGTCTTAAGTAGAGTTGATTTTCCTTGACCATTATCACCAAGAATTGCTACTTTTTGACCTTTGTCGATCATTAGATCAATTCCACTAGCTACAATTTTGTGTTCGTAACCAATACTCAAAGAATTAGTTTCTAAGGCAATTCCCGACTTTAGTGGAACTGGTGGAATCCACATTTTGACAGTAGCTGAAGTAGAAGCGATGCTAATTTTTTGATTCTCCAATCTATCAATAACTTTAGCCTTAGATTGAGCAGATTTTGCCATACTAGCTTTGGCTCCAAAACGATCTACGAAAGTTTGTAATTGTTTTTGTTTGGCTTCAATTGTCTTGTTAGCCTGACGAGCAACTTCTAATTGTTCTTGCTTAAAAGCCAAATATTCCTCTAACGGTTCTGGGTGCAAAGTGATAGTGCCATGATCAATTTCCATTGTACTATTGCAAGTTCGCTTCAAAAATTCTCTATCGTGAGTAATACACAAAAATCCACCTCTAAAAGTCTGCAAAAACCTTTCTAATAGAAGCAAGGTAGACAAATCCAAATAGTTAGTAGGTTCATCCAGTAGCAGTAAATTTGGCTCAAAAAGTAAAGTTGAAGTTAGTTTGACACGCATTTGATAACCACCACTAAGGTCACCAATTGGCTTATTAAGCATATCGCCTTTGAGTTGAAATTGAGCTGCAACTTTGGCACATTCCCATTCTGGTTGACCAGTGTAGCGTTCCAAGAATCCCAATATAGTTTCAGTCGTTTCAAAAGGATCTTGTTGTGGAATATAGCCAATTTTGAGTTGCGGCATGTGAAGAATTTCTCCACTATCCATTTCCTCTTGCTCCATAATCATTTTGAACAAAGTTGACTTACCAGCTCCGTTGCGTCCAATTACACCTATTTTTTGTCTTTCGAGGATTGATACATTAGCTCCTCCAAAGATTACTTTGGTACCATAATTCTTATGTAAATCTCTTACTTGCATTAATAAATTGTCTATAGCCATATTGCTTATAGCATGGCATACAAAAGGTATCTGTGTCAAAAACTAAGCCTACCTAGACAGATGATAACTAATAGTTCTTTATATAAGTATATGACTTCCAACATTTATTCTTACACAACCACTTCACTTCAAGGAAAGAAAGTTAATTTTGCAGACTTTAAGGACAAAGTAATTCTTGTTGTTAATACGGCCAGTCAATGCGGCTTAACTCCACAATACGAAGGTCTCCAAAAACTCCATGAAACATATTCAGACAAAGGTTTGATTGTAATTGGCTTTCCTTGTAATCAATTCGGTGGACAAGAACCAGGTGACGCCGCACAGATTAGTGATAATTGTCTTGTCAATTACGGAGTGACTTTTTTGATAACTCACAAGATTGACGTTAATGGTGAGAATGCTGATCCAATCTTTGTTTATCTCAAAGAAGCGTTACCAGGTTTACTTGGAACCAAAGACATCAAATGGAATTTTGGCAAATTCTTAATCTCCAAAAACGGCTTACCTTTCAAAAGATACGCTCCAACTACAGAACCAAGAGATTTAACCAATGATATCGAAGAATTATTAAACTAAAATATGATCCAAAACTCCACTGAAATAACACAATTAGAAGATATATCGAAACTAGACTTAGAAGAATTAGAAGCTATTGAAAACGAAATAAAAAATAGTCCAAAAGTTGTAACCATAGTTCAAAGTCAAAGTAAAACTCCAAATCAATCCAAAGATCCACTGCATGGCAAAAGCCTGCAATCAATACTAGAATATTTGGTCGATATATATGGTTGGGACAATCTAGCTGACAAAGTTAACATTAACTGCTTCGCTATGAATCCTAGTATCAAATCTAGTTTAACTTTTTTGCGAAAAACATCTTGGGCAAGAACCAAAGTTGAAAGTCTTTATGTGTACACACTTAGACGAAATAAATAAAGTTAGTAGCATTCAATTACAAGTCTAAAACTGTCATTTTGAATTTGTAGCTGTCACATCCTGAACATCGATTTTGGGATCTAAAAAACTCGAACACTCCGTTGAACCAACTATAAGTTTGAAAATATATCTATTCACCAATCTAAAACCAAAACTAATCCAATTTTGTATAATCTTCTCGACCAAACATAGTAGTTCTTCTCAAATGTCTAGCTTCCACACTTGGCTCGACCGAAAGGAACAATTCCAAACAATTCCAAGCTTCTTGTGGTTTAAAATACTTAGCACCAAAAGTAATTACATTAGCACCGCCGTGTTCTCGAGCTTGCCTTGCCAAAGCCGTTGAATCAATCAAAGCTGATCGTATAAAGTAGAATCTGTTCAAACACATATTAATACCCTGCCCTGAACCGCACATAGCAATTCCGACCGAATCTGGTTCATCTCTAAGTCTTTTAGCTAGAATCTTGGCAACAGTTGGATAATCGTCAGTTGGATCATTCACAAGATATAGATCAATAATCTTAATTCTATTTTGTGCAGCTCTTTGAATCAAATACTGTTTGAGTTCTACGCCGCAATGCTCGGCAACGATATAGATAATTGGTGAATTAGACATAAAAAAAGACTCTCAAAAATGAGAGATACGGTCAAGATTAGTAATTAAAAAATTACTTTGGTCTTTCAACTTCTATTTGCTTTGCACAATCTCCAGTTTGTAGTGCAGTTTTTGTTTCATTGCCATAGATGCCATCGCTCTGAACATTTGGACAACTCTTTGATGCCTTAATTCTTCGTTGGATTTCGATAATAGCCGCCCTAGCAAGTAAAGGATTATTTAAATCAGACAAATGGATTATTTTTGAACTTGATTCAGTGGTGCTTGTCTCTGTACTACTTGTATTCGGACTACAACCAGTTATTCCACTTAATACAATTGGTAAAATAGCTAGTGAAGTCATAACACCACATCTAAATCTTTTAATGTTCATTCCAGCTTTAGCTGTTGGCACAATTGGTAATTCAAATGTTTCTGCTGCAATATCTATAGTGATACCTTCATAATAACTTAAGTCACCTCCATTTACAATTGGTATGTCACCTATTGGTTCTACCACTCCTGTGTATTCTATATTCTTAAAGAATACTTTGTGAATAATAGCTTGTTGTGTAATCATAATACTTTGGACTATAGCACACCTTAGATCACGAGTCAATCAACCATATTATAACAACAAAAAACACCCTTAATAGAGTGAGATATAGTACAGAATATTGGTGGTCCCGGTGGGATTTGAACCCACGACCAAAAGATTAAGAGTCTTCTGCTCTACCAGCTGAGCTACAGAACCACAGTAACCTGAACTTAATCAGGAAAATTGAACTCAATTAGGCAACTCTGATACTTGGAGACATTGAACTACACAAGTGAATTGACATAATGAATTTCTTTTTGATTACTTCTGGCTTGTTTTTTTCAATTGCATCAATAGCTGTTTTGATGTTGTGAACTAGTTGTTCGGCTGTGAATTCTGGACTAATTT
>JAYUKQ010000124.1:0-6575 GCA_043764315.1 bacterium
GATAATCCCATCTATCGTCGATTGCAAGTTCTCAAAGAAGCAGGTTACCAAATTGTACTTTTTACAGGTCGGTTAACATTCCAAAAAGGTGTAGATTATCTTCTTGAAGCTGCCAAAAAAGCCATTCAATTCAATCCCAAATCTCTTTTTATCATTACTGGAAGCGGTGATATGGAAACCAAATTGATTAATCAAGCGAGTGAGCTGCGAATTAGTGATAGAGTTGTATTTACAGGATTTCTTAGAGGTGAAGAACTCAAAAGTTTGTATCAAATTGCTGATTTGTTCGTTATGCCGTCAGTGTCAGAACCTTTTGGCTTGGTGGCACTCGAATCAGCTTTGTATGGAACTCCAGTAATAATCAGCAAACAAAGTGGAGTAAGTGAAGTGATGCAGCACAGTCTGCAAGTTGACTTTTGGGATGTCGATGAAATGACTGACAAAATGGTTGCAGTTTTGGAATACGAAGGTCTAAGACAAACTATTAGTAGTCTTGCTCACCAAGAAGCCAAAGCAATGTCATGGCACAAAGTTACTGATAAAATGAGGGTATTGTACAAAGAGTTGGTTAGTCAAAATATGAGTCAAAATACTTTTACCAATTAACAGTTTAGGTTATACACTACAAAGAGTTAGTTAAAAAAATAGATTTATCAAAAGATATTAACTATAATCCTAAAGCTGTCATTCTCAAGCTCGTATGAAGAATCCAAAAACTTGAATGTTTTTTAGTAAACTGGAAGTTTAGAACTATAGTAATTCGCGAAACCAACCAAATAATACAATATCAAAACAAATACAAAAAAATGTCTACAATCTGCTTTTATTTTCAAGTACACCAACCTTACAGAGTTAAAAAATATAGAGTATTTGATATTGGTCATGACCATGATTACTTTGATAATCACCCTCAATCAAACACAGATAACGCTTTGATACTACACAAAGTAATGAACAAATGTTACTTGCCAGCTAATCAAGTTCTGCTGGATTTACTCAAAAAACATTCAGATTTTAGGATTAGTTTTTCACTTTCAGGAGTTTTTCTTAGGCAAATTATGGATTACGCTCCCGAGGTTGTAGAATCTTTTCAAAAACTAGTCAACACTGGTCAAGTAGAAATTTTGGCTGAAACTTATTATCATTCTTTGGCAGCTGTATATTCTGAATTAGAGTTTGCAACACAAGTAAAATTGCATGAACAATTAGTCTACAAATTATTTGCAGTTACTCCCAAAGTATTCCGTAACACCGAGTTAATCTATTCTAATAACATTGCCAAAATGGCTGAAAATATGGGTTATAAAGGAATTATTACCGAAGGTGCCGATCAAATTCTTGGTGACAAATCTCCCAATCAACTATACGCTCCAAAAGGTTGTAATCAAATTGTAGCTTTACTTAAAAACTATAGACTATCAGACGATATCGCTTTTCGATTTTCTGACAAAAACTGGCAAGAACATCCGCTCACAGCTGACAAATATACTCACTGGCTCAACCAACTTAATTTGGCTAGTGATGATCAGATTATTAATCTCTTTATGGATTACGAAACTTTTGGTGAACATCAATGGGAAGAAAGTGGAATTTTTGATTTTCTAAAACATTTACCAGAGAAGTTTTTGGCTAATCCACATAATTCTTTTGCAACTCCAAGTGAAGTTATTAAGCGATATGGTCGCCAAGCTCAAACAATCAATCGTATGGCGAGTTATTTGCCAATTCCCAAGATTCAAAATCAAATTCAAGTTATAGTAGACAAAACATCAAAGAATAAACCAATCCAGATTATTTTGAATCAATCTCCACTATTGCAAAGTCGCAAAAAAATTTTTTATACTAGGCCAAATGTTCAACTCTCGGCAAGAACTCACTTGGATGAGTTGGATGTTCCAGATTATATTAGTTGGGCAGATGCAGAAAGAGATCTATCAGCGTGGCGATCTAACTCGATGCAACACGAAGCTTTGGATAAGATATATTCACTTGAATCCAAAATCAAAGCAACTAATAATGAAGAATTACTGGAAGATTGGCGAAAATTAACCACTTCAGATCACTTCTACTACATGTGTACTAAGTTCTGGTCAGACGGCGACGTTCACAAATACTTTTCACCTTACCAAAGTCCTTACGAAGCTTTTATTTACTACATGAATGTGATCAAAGATATGGAAATTCGACTAGGTCAGTTACAAAAAGTTAAGGTAATTTAAAATGGAAAATATCGCTAAATCAGAAAGTATTGAAAGACTAACAAAAAAATTTTCTTAAAGAAACAAAAACAAAAAAATGCTTACCGCTTACCTTTGCCTAGAATTGGCACTTAACTCACAAATCAAATCATATTCAGGTGGACTTGGAATTCTGGCAGGAGACACTATCAAATCTTATGCTGACTTGGGACTTAACGCTGTTGCCATTACTCTTCTCTACAAGAATGGTTATTTCAAACAAACCATAGATCCAATCTCTGGCAAGCAAATAGAACTTAACGATGAATGGGATTACTCCAAATATTTGGAATTAACTAATGTTCGCTTTAGCTTAGAAATTGAGCATAGAATTGTCCAAGTTCAAGTTTGGAAATACGAATACACTGGCTGCAAAGGTGGCAAAATTCCAGTTTATTTTTTGGATACTAATTTGCCAGAGAATCATTTTGAAGATCAAGCAATTTGTTACAATCTATATTCTAAGTACGACTACACTCGTCTCAAGCAAGAAATTCTAATTGGTGTTGGTGGTGTCAAAGCTCTTCTGGCACTTGGTTACGGCATTGCTGACAAATATCATTTGAACGAAAGTCACGCTAGTTTTGCTATTCCATTTTTGCAGCTATTATCTGGAGACGTGGAAGATACCAAAAAAAGAATTGCCTTTACCACTCACACCCCACTAGAACATGGTCACAAAAAATACGCTATTGAAAACCTAAAATCTCAATTGACAGAAATGGTCAACGGTCAGACTTTGAGTTCAGTTATGGAGCAACACTCTGACGAAAAAAGCTTAGTCAATATGACCAAATTCTGTTTGGATACAAGTTCTTACGCCAATGCAGTCTCCCGCAAACACGCTGAAGTTATGCACACAATGTTCCCTGGTAAGCATATTGATTATATTACCAATGGAATTCACACTTATACTTGGGTAAGTCCATTAATGGCGGAGACTTTTGACAAATACTTGGTTGATTGGCGGATTGATCCGCTGGTTCTAAGAAACGCCTTGGCAATTAGTGATTATGATATTCGTGCCACACATACAGCTAATAAGTCCAAATTATTTGATTTGATTGAAGCTAGACTAGGCAAAAGATTCACAACTGACAAGTTTACAATTGGTTTTGCTCGTCGTGTCGATGGTTATAAGCGTCAAAACTTCGTATTCAAAGATTTGGCAAGACTTGAGGCAATGGCAGCCAAATTTGGTGGGATTCAATTCGTTTTTGCTGGTAAAGCTTATCCTGACACAGCTGGTGAAGATTCAACCTTAGCGGAAGTCTATAAGTTATCACAAAGAACTGACCTCAATATTGATGTAGTCTATATTCCTAATTATGATATGGATATATCTGCCGCTATGGTAGCTGGTGTTGATATTTGGCTTAATAATCCACTTAGACCACTTGAAGCTTCTGGAACCAGTGGAATGAAAGCGACACTTAACGGTGTGCCGAACTTCTCAGTTGTTGATGGCTGGTGGGTTGAAGGTTTGGTTGAAAATGAAACTGGCTGGTCAATTGGCGATGAAACTTCTCATATTGGTAATGAAGATTACGAACTCAACGATCTGTATGGCAAGCTTGAACATATCATACTTCCAACTTACTATTTTGATACCAAGAAGTGGCTAGAGATTATGAAACAAGCCATTGCCATGAATGCTTCTCACTTTAGCACTCAACGTATGGTACTAGAATACATGTCCAAAGCTTATTTTAGATAGAACATTAAACACTAGAGTAATTGTATTATTTATTATGGATAGTGAATATTTTATAAGTAGATTAACAACTCCCGCTAGCAAGCTAAGAGGTGGTGAATTAACAACTGGTAGAGCTTGGATTAGTGGAATGTTGGATCATTGTTTGAATGAACATCTGCTTACTTTTAACGGTGAAGAATTTGATCATTATGACGCAAGGTTAGTTGATCAAAAATTTAGAGATGGATTCATAACAAAGAGAGAGAGAGAGAGAGCGATTTTTTGAAACTTTAGTTACAATCAAGCTATCATATATTAAAGAATTGTATCAACAAGAAAAAGATAGTTATACCTTGGTAAATGCTATTTCTTTTTTGAGAGAATTTGTATTTGAAAAATCTATTGACGCGTGGAAAATGGTTGATGAAATTAAGCAATCTATGAATCCACAAACCTTGGACAAAATTAATAGAGCTATAAAAGCTTTGGATAACAGAGATAGTTCAACAACCATTTCTATACAAAAACTGCAAAATATGAGGCAAGAGAGATTAGGTTTACTTTAGCAAAAGTTTTAGTTTTTTCCACCACTGCGTGGAATTTTCTTTAGCTTAATTTTGGCTGTAATTTCTTTTTTGAGTTGATTAATGACTTTTGTGTATTGAGTTGATGTGTCGTAGAATTCATAACCTAACTTTTGGCAGCTTTCTTTGATTTTTTGATTGAGTTCACATTGATGGGTTACAACTTTGTGTAGTTCTTGCTGTGAATATATATTCATCCAACCGAGTAATTCTGGTTTTTTTTGATATAGTTTCAATTTGTCTTTCACACTAATTCCTATTTGTCCAAGGCAATAGTAATTCAATTCGAACTCTTCTGGATCAAATAGCTTTTTGAATCTGTCGTAATTCACAGGTACAAGTAGTTCAGTATCAACAATTATAGTGGAGGCTGTACAACTTGTGATTTTGATTATTTCTACTAAGATTGATTCGAGATATTGATAATTAGCATCTTTACTTTGGTTTTTCTTGTTATACTCGTTGAATTCATTAGTTAGAAGCAATCCATTGATTAAGGCATCACCCGAAATAAAAGTGGAATTAGGTAAGTTTAAGAGTTTTTTGGTCAATTGGGTTTTGCCGCTACGAGATACACCAGTTATAATTATTAAGTTAGTCATTTGATTTTATTTTAGGTTAACAAAAAAACCTGATTGTAGTCAGGTAAAATTTTACTGGTTTGATTAGTTTTTAGATCCTAAAATAAATTCAGGATGACAGCTTTAGGATTAAAACAACTACTTATTAAGTTTAAGACTATCTTCCACATCTAATTCTCCACGAGTTAGCCATCGGTGAGTTGGCATTAGGATTCCACGAGAATCTTTTTTTAGAATAGAACCTTGGAGAGTTACAATTCTTTTGTCTGGATAATCTTTCCACGCTTCATCTGTATCTTCAGCTTTAATTTCTTTGGTTTCAATTACTTTGAATGAAAGTTTGCGTCCTTCACAGTCGTATACATAGAATTTTTCTCCAACTTTAGTTTTGGATTCAAGTGGTTTGAAAGCTGTATTCCATTGACTATCTACATAACTATAATTGGAAGTATGACCAGATATATAAGAATTTCCAGTTTCACCTGGTTGTGGAGCCATTGGTTCTAGAATTACACCTTTTTTCAATTTTTGTTGAATTGGAGTGTTAGCAGAATCATCTGTAAATGTTTTGTTGAAGTTGATTGTACCATCAGTATTCTTTTCAAAACGATCTTCCAAGTTGGTATAAACTAAAGGAACTTCAACTTTATAATCTGGGTAAGAAATCATATTCTTTTTTTCTGGTTTGGTTGGAACTGGTACAATATCTGCCAATCGCTTTTTTGGAATTTCTGCACTTCCTTCGAAGTTAGCTGGCATTTTTGGAATGTTTATTGTAGTTCCATCAGAATTGCATTTTTTCTTAGCGGCTACGTCCCACCAACCCATATTCCACACGAATTCGTATTTGTTGAATCTCTTTTGTTTTAGCTGTGAGTTGATTTGTTGAGATAGTTTGTCTTCTTCTTTGGTAGAATATACAGCATCTTTTTTTGGTTTTTCTAGTTCTGAAGCTTGCATATCGACACCGATACTTGACGATGAAGAACTTAATTTGTTGGAAGGATTCTCTGGCTTTGTTCCTAAGCTAATAACGTAAGTAATAATTACGATTAATAATACAACTAATATTGCTGGCACTGCTAATTTGAATAGTGCTTTGTTTTTTGGTGAATCTGATACAGACATACCGAAACTATTTACCTCAAAAGCCTAAAATTTGTCAAATTAATAATAGAGCTGATCATTACCTGACGATAAATAACAAACCCCATTTTAATAGCAAACCAGTCCCATTAGAAAAACCCACTTAAAATCAATTAGGTGGGTATTCTTTTTTGTATATTTGGGTAAAGATTTTGATTTGAGATAATATTGTTATACTCCTTTCACTAAATACAATACTTGTACAATCCCCAGCTCCAAAAAAAACCTCAAAGAAACCTCAAAGAAACCCAGTCAACTTCGCTGCCAGCCCCTTAACAAGAGGCAATTTGGTGTGAATTAATTTTGAACTGTAATTAGTGAAATGAGTATA
>JAYUKQ010000125.1:0-24171 GCA_043764315.1 bacterium
TGAGCAATCTTGAGATGAATCAACCCAGCATAAAAGATAGTTTCACAAATAGTTAATTTTTGTTTGGAGATGACTTTGATCTCGGCTAATAATTTTTGCATTTCTTCTTTCACTAACTCTGACTCAACTGCCATATATACCAGCTCACTGACGCCAAAAACTCCAACTGGATTGGTTCTATAGTGACCAGATTGAAAACTCTCCAAAAAACTCTTGGTGGCAATCTTGTGAGCTTTGAGTAGATTGGATTCGGTCAAAGCAAAAGTCTTAGTCAAAGTCTTAGTTCGAGCCAAATTGTAAGCTTGAGATAAGTCAAAAATCTCTGTGAACTCTTTGGATTTGGTAACTAACTGCGATTGGTTAAAATAGGAATTAAGATCAAGAGAATTACCTTCAATCTTGGATGAAAAGACAGAACTAACTTGAGTCAGATAGTCAAAATCAACCGACTTAGAGTCAGAACTTGATAGTTGGAACAAATTCCCAAAAGCCGAATCCTTACCAAAAAATTCTTCAAATTCTAAATAAAGTTGTGTATAAAGTTGGTTGAGTGTCATAAATTGTAATTTTTTTAAACTTCATTAACGACTTCGTAGCCATCAAGATTCCCAACTATACCCAAACCAATTATATTACCAGATATTATTTTTTGAGTTTTTAACTTTAGAGCAATTTGATTGAGTGTTGAGCCAGAGCCAATTGCGTCGTCAATTATAAGACAGTTGTTATAGCTAATATTTGATTCCACAACGATAGTTGCATTGGCATTTTCGATTCTATCTTCTCTGGATTTGATAGTTTTTTGCTGAATAGCAATATCGCCAAAAATTTTGTGAGTGGAAATAACAGGCAAATTAATATGGAGAATCTCTCGCAATGCATCCATGAACTGTAACTGCCTTGGTGTTGTCGGAGGTGCAAAACAGATTGAGTCAAAGCCTTTTGCAAATTCTCGTATTCTCGGTGCAAATTCCTCACAAATCAGCCTAATATATTTTTCATTTTGAGTTTGTTTGGAGTGAAGTAGTAGTTGCCCAACTCGAGTTTTGCCAAAGCGGGGAATCTTGTAGAACTCACAAAAATACATTGACTCCATTTGCAAATTATCTCCAAAGACACTTTTAGCTTTTGCCGTTGCGTTAATTAGACCTTGACTTCTAAGCTTTTGATAAGGTTCATTGATTTCTAGGTATTCAATCAGAGTTTTTTGGAGCGGTAAATGCTGCTTCTGACACCAGAAACTAAAGCCATTTATACCAAAAAGTATTGTACCAGAAGGGTTAATTTGAATAAAATTATTTAACGCATTGTCCAGATTTGTGTTGGTATTTTCTACTTTATGTTCTTTGATTACGTTACCAAAACCTAAAGTATAAGTTGCGTATTGAGTTATTTTTTCTAAAAATTTGTAAAATTTCCCACTGTTCAAATCTTCAATAAGTTGTGTGTATTGTGTGTTAGTCATAATTCAGTTTTTGAGTTGAGTTTGTTTTTTGGCTATAGTAAAGCTGATTCCAAAGCCTCTCTTTTTTCTGCCAGTCTACGTTCTACAATTTCAAAATATTTTTTTTCCATTTCGTATCCAACAAATTTTCGTTTTTCAATTTGACAGGCGACACCAGTGCTTCCACTACCCATGAAAGGATCTAAAACTATTTGACTCTCAAAAGTAACCAGCTTAACCAAGTGAGTCATTAATTCTACGGGTTTTAGTGTTGGATGTAAGTTAAAATCATCTTTGGATTGCCTTACCTTTGCTACTTGAAAAAATTTATCGTAGCCATCATTGTGATTCTCAGTTCTAATTATATTTGAGGGAGTTCTCCCAGTAGGGTGTGGGTTATGTCCTACTTTTCCATCTGATTTATCATACGGAATCCTTGTATCTTCAAAATTCAATACTCCAGTACCAAATTGAATAACATTCTGAGCGATTGATTGGTTTTTAGTGATTGGTTTTTGTATCAAAATTATTGGTTCGTAAGCAGGTTTTAAATTTAACCCAGAGCCATTATATTTTTTACCTAAATCCGAATTAGACGTAAATATTTTTTTACTTTTTTCAGCAGTGTACGATTTTGCACCTTCTTTTTTATAACCTTGCACATACTTATATTCTCCGACCTCCAAACTTTCAACCCCTAACTCCTTATCTATATCAATTCCAATATTTCTACTTTTAGGCATACCATTAAGGTAAGACCAAAACAAAACATCTTTAATTTCAAAACCACAATCTTCTAAATTGACCATGAGCCTGTGCATCAAACGAACCGAAGAGAAAACTAACCCAAACGAACCAGGTTTCAGAACTCTAAAAGATTCTTTCCAAATTTCTATATCTGGAAGCGCCTTATCCCATTCATTGTTTTGGTATGAAATTCCATAAGGTGGATCGGTTACCAAGGCATCTATACTATTTTCGTATAATTTTTTGAGATTAATAGAATTTTCGTTGAAAATTTGATACGGTTTTAATTGTTTTGAGTGTGACATAATCATTTAAACTTCTTTGATAGCGTACTATACTTTGAATGGTATTTTTTTCTGATTTTCCTGGTGGTAAAATTACTACAAAACCCCATTCTTTAATTAGTTTTTGAATTGAAATACTTTGAGTAGATCTACTACCTGATTTTCTGTTAATAACTTTTGAGTGCAGGTACTCACCCATTTTTTTATTTTGACCATAAACTATAAATTCCAAATCTGAAGCTCCTCTCCAAATAGCAACAGCTGTGAAGACTCTTTTATCTCCAAAGGCTAAAGCTTTTTCCTCATTAGTGTCATTCCAAGTTCCTCCCCAACCTGTTGAAGATACACTACAGTTTTTTACTTCCAAAAATTCTCCTGTCTTACTTTTTTTTGCGTCAAAGCCATGTTTGTCTGAATTAACCAAATCGTAATTAAGATAATCAGCAATAATAGTATCTCGGATTGCATTTATTGTTGTATCGGTGTCAAACATTTTAAATTTTTCTTGAAAGTCAGATAACATATCTAGAGACCTAATCCCCTCATTTTTGAATTCTGAATGAATTGGTTCAAAGTTACCTTTAGTGAATATTGATTGTAGTGACATGATTATTGAGTATAGTTTTTTTAATTTGATTTTGTCTACTTAACCCCTTCAATCCAACCCTTCAACTCCCCTAACCCAACCTTAACACTTTCACCATTATACTCGATACTAACTTCGCCAGCTTCCACGTCTTTTTCACCAACTATCATCAACATTGGAATTTTGTCGAGCTTGGCTTCACGGATTTTTTTGCCAAGTGACTCACTGCGGGAATCAACATGATAACGAATTTCGTTGTATTTGAGAGGTTTCATTAGTACAGTCTCATCTAGCTCAGCTTTGATCTTAGCCACGTAAGGCAGAACTTCATCGTTAATTGTCAGAATTCTAATCTGTTCAGGTGCGAGCCAAAACGGGAATTTGCCGCCTGTCATCTCAATTACAAACGCCATGAATCTATCAATAGAACCCATAAGTGCCATGTGTATAATAACTGGAGTTTGGTCAGTTCCATCAGAATCTTTGTAGGTAATATCAAACTTTGGTGCGATTGAGTAATCTACTTGAATTGTACTAAGTGAATCTTCTTTACCATTGACATTTCGAACTTGGAAATCAATTTTTGGACCATAGAATGCTGCCTCACCTTTGGCTTCATAGTACTCCACTCCAAGCTCATCAAGAGATACTCTCATTGCAGCAACGGAATCTATCCACTGTTGGGTTTCCTCGCCATATTTTTCTTTGTCATTAACAAAATCAGGAAGTGAAAACCTAATCTTATAATCCGTAATACCAACCGCTTCATATGCCTTAGAAAACCTCTCTATAGCCTCTCCAATTACTGATTTGAGCTGATCAAATCGACAATATACATGAGCGTCGTTCTGCGTAAATCCTCTTACACGAATCATTCCACTAAGGGCTCCTGAATCTTCATAACGATACACTGTACCATATTCATACAACCTGTATGGCAAATCTCTGTAGGATTTGGGTTTGTTAAGATATATTTGGTGGTGCATTGGACAATTCATCGGCTTGAGATAAAACTGCTCAACTTTGCCTTCAACTTTGCCTTCGCCATTGAGGTTAACCATGTCAATTGGTGCAAACATTCCATCGGCGTAATGATCTAAGTGTCCAGATTTGGCGAATAAATCTGACTTTCCGATATGAGGCGTGTAAACGTATTGATAACCTGATTTTTTGGCTTCTTGATAACAGTAAGTCTCTAGTAGTTTTCTGATAACTGAACCGCGAGGAAGGTACAGCGGAAGACCAGCCCCAACTGTTTCGGTAATTGTATAAATCTCTAATTGTTGTCCAAGGGTTCTGTGATCTCGTTTTTTTGCCTCTTCTCGCTGATTAATAAACTCCTTTAGTTCGTCCTTGGATTCGTATACCAAAGCATAAAGTCGCTGCATGTTAATTCCTCTAGCCTGATCTCCTCGCCAATATGAAGCACTGAATTTGTCCAGTTTGAAACCTAGATTCTGAAGATTAAGCGACTGTGAAGTGTCTGTTTGTAGATATTTTTTGGATTCAAGTTGAATGATTTTTTTGCAAATGAAGTGTAACCATTTTTTGTCACCATTGAAAGAATAGCTTTTGTCAGTATCAATATAACCAATATCGCCGTTTTCAATAACTTCAACAATTTCAAAACCGAATTCTCTAACTTTAGTCTCTAGGTCAAATCTATTCCAAAAATTGTAATATCTTGGAGCGTCTAACTTATGATCAGTTTGAGTTTCACCTTCACCAGTTTTGATTGAAAATGAAAATATTCCACCGAGATTAAGTAATTGACTAACGTTATTCATAGCTTGATCAAACTCATTAGGGTTGAAATGCAAAAGTACGGCACACGCTAGAACCAAATCAAATTTGTCCTTAGTGGAAGGTTTAAGTAAATCCATTTGGCGAATTGTCTTACCTTGTTCTAATTGATAATCTATAAAACTTTGCGAAACATCAGTCCTAGTCACATGAAATCCTTTGGAATCAATATAATTAGCATCACGACCAGTAGCAGAACCAACTTCTAGAATAGTTGAATCTTTATTTAATAAATTCAAAGTTTTATCTAGCCAAACTTGTGCCAAACCAGAAACCTCATCAACTGTTTTTTGAATATAAATATCGGCTGCTTGGTTGTAAGTGTCAATTGTGGTTTTTTGAGTACTCGATTGTGTAAGAGCCTTAACTGGTCTAACACCTTCCACGTGCGGACCTTTGCATAGATCTTCAAAAACCACCTCGCCAGTTTGCTCATTCACAATTCTGTAGATTGTTATGGTAGGAGTAATACCCATTGATAAGGGGTCAGACGAAGTCTGGGGGTTACTACCAAAATCTGCCTTTTCTTCTTCGCTCATACTCGTAGTTCCACGATCACGTAAGTTCTCTAGGAGTTCCACTTTGAGTGTTTGATTGGCGTTAGCAAAATGATTAATAGCCTCTTCCAAGCTAATTTCTTGACACTTGAATCTCAAGTCTTGTTTGAGCAAATGTTGAATTTTTTTCTCGATCAAAGGCAAATCTTCAGGAACTAGCGGACGAGGCAAAACAAAATCGTAGTAGCAACCATTTTCGATTACTGGGCCAACGCCGTATTGAGCTTCTGGAAATATTTGACCGACAGCAGCTGCCATAAGGTGAGAAAAAGAATGACGCTTAGTATCTAGTGGTAAGTTGATGGAATTGTGTGAGATAGACATAGTAAAAAAATTAATTAGTTGGATTTATTCTTTCAATTAACGAATCAGCCAAAGTTTCAAATTCTTCGTTAGACTTAATAAATAAATCTTTACTGCCTTTTATATTGATCTGCTGGGTATCTTTGGAGTTCATCTCAAATATAGCTTTATTAACTCTTTGGCTCTCATTTACGATTGTTCCGTAATCTGCCAAACCAATCATTTTAATATTTTGTGCAGATTTTTTTTCAGCATGTTCGGTTAAATTAATATTGGCGGATTCTAGTATTTTTGTTGCCCATTTTTGTTGAGATTTTGTTTGTTGTTTGTTATATGGTTTTTCTTTATTCGATATATATCCTAAACATTTTGGCTCACCCCACAATATCAAATCTGAAGGGATAGAGTTTGTTTGTGCAACTGTTCGCTTTACATTTTTCCATTCTGATTTCCATCTTGTAAGAGTTGAGCTAAGATTTTCAATGCCTTGATAGCTAAAAGCATCTGAAAGAACTGGTACCACAAAATAATCAGAACCAAGTAAAAATAGTTTATTCATCATTCCAAGACTTGGTGAAGTATCCATTATAAAAATATCAATATCCAAATCCCTGCCAGTTCTATCTATATATCTATTAATTGCCGAAATAATTCTAAAGCCTAATATTTGACCTGCTTGAGCCTGTATATAAGCGTTAGATGCCGCTTCTTCATAAAGAGAAAGAGAAAGATCTCCAGAAATTAGATATAGATTCTCTTTTAATTTTTTTGGCTTTTCACTGTACAAAACGTCACCAGCACCTTCAATTTGAGGTTTAATTATTTCGTAAATAGTTTTTGGATTCTGATTTTGATAATCCTCAGTAAAAAGGCTATCTGATTCAGAATCTTCTATATTGTTTCCAACGGCATACATCGTAGTGTTACATTGCGGATCAAGATCAACTATGCATATTTTATAACCTTTTTGTGCTAGTTTTGAAGCTGTATTAAAAGCGATAGAGGTTTTACCAACACCACCTTTATTGTTTATAAAAAGAATTTTTTGCGGGCTTGGAAATAAATGACGCTTAGTGTGTGATTGTGAATTAGTTGAGTTGTCTGAAATGGACATAGTTGACAGTAATTAATGTAAAGTTTATTATTATATGTGATTAGTTTGTTATTTATTATTGGGGTCACCCACGGAAAAACTAATTTTTAAACTCCTTGTATTCAGTGCAGGGAGATTTTATTTTAGCAAATTTAATTCTATGAAACCTAGTTTTATTTTTTTAAAATGGTGATCGCTTAATTCGCCAATAGCTCCTGTTTTATTATCTTTTGAATTCCTATTATTAACTTCAACAAATTTGGGAGATGATAATCGTTTAAAGTCAATTACTTTAGATTGTGATAAAAGTGCAATTTGTTCTTGATTTTGAAAATTAAAATTTATATAATGTATACCAGATTTTATCTTGGTAGAAAGTGGAATCACTAAACCTTGTTTTGAATTGTACTTTTTTAGGATTAAAACAGGTCTAAAGTAAACTTTTTTGGAAGGTGAAACGCTATTTCTTCCATTAACTTCAGTACCAATATTTTGCCCAATTTGACACCACCAAATTTCCCCTTCTCTAACAAATTTTGGATAACCATAATTAATATCAATTTCTAGTTTTATACCAGCCCAATGATTATGATCTTCTCTTAGTTTTTGCTTGTAACCTTCTTCATTGTAATTCCTTTTAATGTTAGTTAAAGTTTGCAAATAAGTATCTAAATTATAGGAATATTGCTCTAACATAAAACTCGCAAAGAGTTCAGGATCATCTTCCGTAGAATTTTCTAGTGTTTCTAAGTATTTTTGTCTGTTAATTGGTAATATATCAATTGGTGGCAAATTATTTTGCATAAGAATAGTATTCATAAGTAATCTCACCGTTCTTCCATTTCCATCTGTAAAAGGATGTATTTTGGCTAACTCGAGATGAGTCATAATAGCCGTGGTTATTATATGTTCAGGTTGAGATGTGCTTTGCGAGTTGAGCCAAATAATGGTTTGTTCCATCAACTCTGGCACTTTGAGAGGATTAGCAAAAATCGTCATACTTCCCATAATTCTAACAGCTACAGATCGATATCTACCCGCATTATACTCGTCAATATTCTTTAAAATAAAGTTATGAATATCCAAAAAGTGTGTTGCAGTTAGATCTGATGTTTTAATTTTTTTTAGGTTGGTTATAATATAATCCCAAGCGTTAGCGTGATTGGTAGATTCGTATATTTCTCGAAGATTCTTACCAGATATTCCTTGTTTGTCATTGATTACAATTCCAGTTTCTACCAAACTAAGAGTGTTTCCCTCAAGGCTGTTACTTGTATAAGTCAATTCTGTTCGTAGCCAAGGTTCAAGAATTAATTGCCAATTGTCATTAGAATTTAGCTGCTGAAGTTTGGAAAGTATTTGGGGAATGATCATAATTTGTTAAGGTTCTTATTTACTGGATTTCTTTTTGCATTTTTATTCTTGACTGCTTTGGGTATTATGGCAACTTGATTGAAGCCAAATTTTTGTGTTGGAACTTGGATTTGATGTCTAAAGTTAAATTCAAAGTATCCACAATACTATAATTAATTCAATCAGAATTAACCACAATCAAAGACAACTATTTAAGAAATTAACCAAATTTAGGTTTTACAAAGAGATTATAATTTTTGGGGTAATTGAAAATGTTGCCCTCATTCCAGATTCTGATAAGCTCTTTGGCAGGAATTGATTTGTTACCAGTAGCATTTCCGTTGAGATTAATTGTGTTGAATATCTAACATATATTGATCAAACTCTCCAAAAGTCTTTAATTGATTTTGCACAGACACAATAACAAAAAGCAATAACTTAATTAGCTAATTTGTCAATTCAATAATGCTTTTACAAAGGGTAATTGCTTTACAAAAAACAAAACAAATTGTACCTTATAAATATTATGCCTACAGCCAATTCCCAAATTCAACAGATTCAAAAACAAAGAACTTTTGTTATGATTAAGCCTGACGGTGTCCTAAGAGGTTTGACTGGTGCAATTCTTACTAGATTCGAGAATCGTGGACTCAAAGTTGTAGCAATGAAAATGTTGCAAGCTAAACGAGAAATTCTTGAAAAGCACTATCCAGCAAGTCGCAAAGAATGGGTTGAAAGACTTGGAACCAAAGGTCGAGATGCTTTTGCTTCAGTCGGTCAAGATTTAACTCAAGATCCTGATTATTCAGATTACAAAATGGGCAGTGAAGTTCTTAATTCTTTGATTGAATATATGCTTTCTGGACCAGTTCTATGTATGGTAATTGAAGGAGTGCAATCTATTTCTGTTATCCGCAAAATGGTCGGTTCAACTTTGCCAACAATGGCTGATATTGGCACTATTCGGGGTGATTATTCAGTTGATTTTCCAATTGTAGGTCTGGCTCAAGGTAGAGCCTTGCACAATCTAGTTCACGCTTCAGAAAATCAAGAAGAAGCTGACTATGAAATCAATCTATGGTTCAAACCTGAAGAAATCTTAAACTACTCAATGGGTTTAGAACATATTACCGTCAACAAATATTACTAATATTGTATGAATTCCAAACAATTTGTATTAAGACAGTTTCAGTTACCTAACAACATTACAACTTTTTTGTTTTTACTTTTGAGTGTAGTCAATATGTTTATATATGTTCAAAATCTAAGTGTAACTAATGGAGTCAAAATAATTGTTAGCAGCAACCTAACTTACAACCAGAATTATATTTGGTTTTATTTTACAGTAGTCTATCTAATTAACACAATTCTATCCTTCCTACTTGAAAATAACAACAAACGATTTAACTTATTTTTTGTGTTTGTAAATGGTTTACTTTTGTCTTATTGGTTATACCTTTCTTGTCTATCAATATTGAATCTATAATATCAAAACAAACTAAAATTAAAGCTGTTTTGGCGAGGGGATTCTAGCTACAATAGCTTCTAATAATTCTGGTATACCTTGACCAGTTTTGGCACTTACACACAGTATATCTTCACGTTTGTAACCTAGAATTTTGTCTATTTCTTCAGCTCTGGTGTCAATATCGCTGTTGGGGAGATCAATTTTGTTAAGTACTGGAATAATAGTTAGATCTTGATTCATAGCAGCATATAGATTAGCCAAAGTCTGGGCTTGAATTCCTTGAGTTGCATCTACAACTAGAATTGCACCTTCGCAAGCAGCAAGCGATCGAGATACTTCGTAAGCAAAATCGACGTGACCAGGAGTATCAATCAGATTCAAAAGATAAGCCTGACCGTTAAGAGTGTAATTCATTCTAACAGGTTGAAGCTTGATAGTTATTCCACGCTCTCTCTCAAGATCCATTTTGTCCAAAGCTTGGCTAGTCATATCACGCTTGGCAATAGTTCCAGTAAGCTCCATAAGTCGGTCAGCCAAAGTAGATTTGCCGTGATCAATGTGTGCAATAATGCAAAAATTCCTAATTGTTGAAAGTGGTATCATAAATAATTTAATGTTTTTATTACTCTTTTTTAAAGGGGTGAGCCGAAAGACTCGGGGATTTTTGGTTAAGTAGTTTGAATACTAAATTGAAAAATATACTTATTCAATTAAAAATTCAATGTTCTAAACATCCAAGTGTATTTCTACAGGGCAGTGATCTGAACCAAAAACTTGATGTAAGTGACTACAGTGAGTTAACTTGTGAACAAGCTTCGAATCAACCAAAAAATAATCAATTCTCCAACCAACATTTCTATCTCTAGCTCGTGTAATCTGATCCCAGTAAGTATAAGAATCCACTTGATCTGGATGCAAATATCTAAAAGCATCGTGACAACCTTGCTCAATTAACCTTTCCAAAATTTTTCTCTCCTCTGGTAAGCAACCTGTAGTTTTGCGATTTTCTTTGGGTCTGGCAAGATCGATATCGGTTCTAGTTGTATTGAGATCTCCACAGAGAATAACTTTTTTGCCTTCTAGTTTGTATTTTTGAACTAAATTAATTATATTTTCATAAAACTCTAGTTTGTAAGGAATCCGACCTTCGCGACCACCTTGAGGATAATAGCAATTAATCAAAGTAAATTGATCAGTGTGTAGAATTGTTGTCCGACCTTCTTGATCAAATTGGTCATTACTTAAGCCTATTTGAGTTGTAGCTGAAGCAAACTTATCTTTACGATAAAAAATTGCCGTTCCAGAATAACCTTTTTTGACACTGCAGGAATGCCACACCAGTTCATAATTACCAAAAATATCAGAAATATCAGATTGAGAGTCATGAGTAGAAGAATCAAAAAAACCGTCTTCAAATTTTGGCTTATTTTTGGGCTTATTGGTATTCCACCAAGTTTGCATTATTTCAGTATCGGCTTTGGTTTCTTGAAGTGCCAAAATATCAGGTTGAGTATCTTCAAACCATTTCAAAAAGCCTTTTTTGGTTACAGCTCTAATTCCATTCACATTCCAAGTGTATAATTTCAGCATTCTATATTCCCATTAATAAGCTAAAAATAGCCATTCTTACCCACAATCCATTAGCTGCCTGCTCAAAATAAATTGCCCTAGGATCTTTGTCCAAGTCTGGATGAATTTCAGGTAACTTAGAACTATCAATCGGTAGTGGATGCATTATTAGAGTCTTAGCATCACCCATCATTTGGGTTGTAATTTGGTAGACACCTTCAGAATATTTGGTTTGATCTTCTTGGCTCATTCTTTCTAGTTGTGGGCGAGTTGCATAGATTACATCAAATTCACTAATAATATTAGCCAAATCACCAATATCACGAGCTTCATACTCGATTCCAGCTTGCTCAAATTCCTCTGGTGAGTGTAGTGATTCTGGAGCTACAAAAGTCATCTTAGAACCAAATTTGTGAAGAACTTTGGCTAATGATTTGATGGTTCGACCGTGTTTGACATCTCCTACAAAAGCGATTCTAAGCTTAGACAAATCTTCAAATTTTTCTTGAAGTGTGAACAAATCCAGCATAGCTTGAGTCGGGTGTTCGTTGGAACCATCACCGCAATTAATCCAAGTTATATCAGGATAATCGAGAGACGCTTGCTGTGGTAAAAACTCTTGCTTAGATCTCATCGCTATAAAATCAGGTTGATAACCTGCAAACATTGCCATAGTGTGTTCACGAGTTTCGCCTTTGGCTACGCTGGTTGTATGAGTTCCATCCATTGTAATTACAGTTCCCCCTAACCTTACCCAAGCTGTTTCGGTACAAAATCGAGTTCGAGTAGAATTAGTAAAAAACAAAGAAAACATTAATTTACCTTTGCCTAGTTTGTTGTATTTGATAGGATTTTTTTTGATATTACCAGCTCGAGTCATTATATGCTCAATAGCTAGTTCATTTAGTTGATCAATGGATACAAAAGAAGCTAGTTTGAAGTCTCTTTTGCCATGGATAGTTGGTAAGTTCATGCTTATTAGCAAGCTTTAGTTTGAGTCTTTTGTCAATGTAATTTTGAGGTTGTAATCAACATATTTGTAAGTCAAAACCATTCAAAAACCACCATATTTCAGGTGGATTGTAATTATTTTGGTTCAATTGATGATTGAATAAACCAGTGCATCTGTTGGTGTTTTTCTAAGAATCCAGTTAATAAGTCAGCTGTAGAATAATCATTTTCAGAGGAGCTAATAATTTCCTCAAGAAGTGTAATAATAATCTCATGTTGAGCTAAAAGATAGATTAGAGAATTTTGAATATTATTGGTAGCAATAGGTTTTTCTAGAATAATTCTGGACAAATGAGAATAACTAACTAGATCACCTTTGGTTTCTTGATTAAGTTGTCTAATTCTTTCAGCCGTTGGGTCAATGGTTTCAAACACTATACTGGCATGTGAATCAAAAAGCTTGTGAAATTGATAAAAATCTTGACCTGAAATGTTCCAATGATAGTATTTGTAAGCAAAATAAAAATCTGCACTAGTAGCTACTAAAATATTGAGTAAATTGGTTATTTGAGACATAAATACAAGTTTAAATAAACGAAAAATTGCATATAAAAGCATTAACTTAATAACCAGATGAGTCAAGCAAAAGAGTCAAGCCAATTATCGTCAATTACCCCCAGCGTCCTCGATATTGTAGACTTTCAGCAAGGTGTTTGACTTGGATTTGTTCCACACCTTCGAGATCAGCAATCGTTCGACTAAGTTTGAGAAGTCTCATGTAAGCTCGGGCGGAAAGTTTGAATTTGTCTATTGCTTGTGCTAGAATCTTATCTCCAGCAGCGTCAAGTTTGCAATATTTTTGAACCATTGCTAGTGTCATCTCTCCGTTGGTAAAAATCTTAGTTCCAGCAAATCTATTGGTTTGAATATTCCTAGCAGCTTGCACTCTTGCTCTAACGTCAGAGGATTTTTCGGCTAACTCCATTGTTTGTAATTCTTCTTTTGAAGGTCTATTAACTTCTATTTGAAGATCTATTCTATCTAGTATTGGACCGCTAAATTTGGCTTGATAACGGCTAATTGCCGAGCGATTTTGAGGTTTGTTTTTACCATCTTGATCATCAGCATCATAACCACTTGGTGTCGGATTAGCAGCAGCCAAAAGATAAAAACGACTTGGATATTGAACTGACCCACTAGCTCGCGATATTGTAACTTGTCCATCTTCCAGTGGCTGCCTAAGAGCTTCTATTGATTCACGACTAAATTCTGGAAACTCATCCAAAAACAAAACTCCACGATGAGCAAGACTAATTTCACCCGGCCTAAGTCGTGAGCCGCCGCCAACAATAGCAATATGAGAACAAGAATGATGTGGACTTCTAAAAGGTCGTTGCAATTGAATCTGACCTTGCAATAATCCAGCTACAGAGTATATTTGAGTTACTTCAAGAATTTCTTCCTCTGTCATCACTGGCAAAATATCTGGATAAGCTCTAGCAAGTAGTGTTTTACCAGAACCTGGCTGACCTATCAATAACACATTGTGACCACCGCTGGCAGCAATTTCCAAAGCTCGTTTGGCAACTAATTGACCTTTGACGTAAGCCATATCGTTATGCAATAAGCCATCTTTTTGAGGATCAGCGATAGAGTGTAATTCCACAGGTTCAACTGGATAAAGTATTTTTTGACCATTAAGATGATCGACTAATTGGCTTAATTTTTCAATTGCAAAAACTTTAATTCCTTTAATTAATCTAGCTTCTGAAATGTTTTCAGCTGGCACAAACACCTCTTCAATTCCATTATCTCTCCCCCACAGGCAGCTAGTTAGAACACCAGTAATAGCTCTAAGTTTGCCATCCAAAGCTAACTCACCAAGAAATATTTGCTTGTTGGTTGGACTAACGGTAATAAATCCCATCAAACTAAGTATACTAACTGCAATTGGCAAATCCAGCGATGACCCAGATTTGATGACATTGGCAGGTGCTAAGTTGACTGTAATTTTGCCTATTGGAAAGTCGTATCCACTTTGGCGAATTGCTGCTTTGACTCGTTCTCTTGCTTCTTGAACTGCTTTATCTGGCAGACCTACAATTACAATAGCTGGCAGGGCTGGACTAATATCTACCTCGCATTCTATCAGTTGAGTTTGCAAACCCAAATTAGTAGTCGTGAAGATTTTGGAGATCATACTACTTATAAGTGCAATTTAGTTTGTGTTTAGTCAAGTGAATTTTGATTTGGTGGAACGTCTTCATTCTGATTAATGTATCTAATTGTTTTGTAGGACAAGTTGACATTATTTTTGCCAAAAATATCCAAAATATCTTCACTAAATAATTCCAGAACTTCACGATAATGACCTATATTACAAGCAAACCAAACAGTAAAACAAACTCCATCATCGGCAATGTGAGTATATACTTTGGGTCGATACAGATTCTTACGATTAGTGGTTATTTCGAGATGTCTTGGAGCTTGTATAATCATTTTTTCAAACTGACTAGTCATCATTTCTTTTATAAGTTTTTTGGCTTTTTTGTAATCTGATTCAAAAGTAATTGTCCATGAAGTTCTGTGCCACAAAATAGTATTGTTTCGAGTTGAATTGTCCACGGCATCTTTGAGAACTAAATGATTAGGAAAAGAAACAGTTCTACCCAAAAATAATTCAGAATCGTGACTATCATTGCCGAGTCTAGTCTTGAGATAAGTCCTAAAAATACCAACCTTAAGAACTCTACCGCTGTACTTGACATTGCCAGCGTGAACGATTATTTCATCATTAAGTCCATACAAATGATTAAGTCTCAAATGTAACCAACCAAAAAAACTTGCCACAAAATCTTGCAGCGTGAACACCAAAGCAGTTGAAACCAGTCCAAGTCCAGCAAAAAAGGAATTAAGATTATCTATAAAAGCTAAAGCTAAAGTTACAAAGCTAATAACTAGAGTAAATAACGTTATGATAACATCAACTAACAAACGTGTTTTTACGTTTTTGATATACAATCGTAACGACTTGCGGATTTTGTCTAAGATAAACCAGTAAAGTCCAATTAAGACAAATGATACAACGAGGTTTTTGGTTAATTCTAATAATTTGATTTCTTCTAATTTGTGAGTTAATGGATTCATTATAGTTTATATAATTTTAAACTTACCTTAAATTGGCAAATTTATGACTTTAAATCGTTTGACTTGGTTTATTTTGTGCTTTAATTTTATAGTTATATATGAAACTCGTTACTAGCTTTTTAATTTTTTTTTCTATTTTATTTAGTGGAAGTTTGTATATTAGGAATATAAATAGTTTGAGTTTGAGATCTAACAATTTGGGAAAAAATCAACTCAGTTCAATTTTAGAGTCAAAACCATTGACAAATTCTCCTTTAACATTAGATTACTTAACCAAATCAACTAATTCTCAAAATTCGTCCTCCAATTCTACAGTTTTACAATCAACTAATCCATCCAACAACTCAAAAGACAAATTAAACAAATGGGACAATTTATCTTTACAGGAATTTAGCTCCAATCCCAAAGTACCAATTGTAATGTATCACTCTATCGACACTTTTGAGTCAATTCCTAAGCATGATAGGAACCCCAGAATGTCACGCAATCTTAGAATTCCACCAGCTATACTATCCAAAAATCTAAAGACAATTAAGCAAAAAGGTTACACAACAATCACGTTGACCGATCTCCAATTATTCCTAGAAAAAAAGCAAAAAATTCCTTCCAAATCAATAATCTTAACTTTTGACGATGGTTGGGCAGATAATTGGCGAGCCTTTGAACTCCTAAAGGAAGAACAGATGGTAGCATCTTTTGGAATTGTTGGTAATTTTGTTGGTCAACCCAATCGACTTAATGCCGATCAAATAAAAACTATGTCACAAGAAGGTATGGATATTGTTAGTCACTCCAATAATCATTATAATCTAGCTAGAATGAACAATTTTGAATTAGATAAAGACCTTAGAGTAAGTAAATTACTACTAGAAAAAATTACCAATAAACCTGTTGAATCTTTGATATATCCAGCGGGAGCTTATAATAATAATGTAATTAACTCTGCCAAAAAAATGGGTTACAAAACAGGTACAACCACTTTACCTTACTCACCGATAAAAGGTCAAAATTTGGATCAACCATTTGATTTGACTAGGATTAGAGCGGAGTGTACTTTTTCTTCCAACCTTAGAAGTTCTGAATGTTTTAACTCTGGTTCTGACTTTTTTGAAAAAATGTAAGCGAAAGTATTATTAACAGTAATATATTGATTTCATTAATTAGAGTTTAAAGTTAATTTGTACTAAATTGTCCCTTGTTATGCGGCTGGCAGTCTAAATATTAATTTAGTTTTTTCGGGATTTGTTCTAGGTTTATTCCAAGATTAAAAATAAGCATTGTATTTAGCCAAAGAACTGGAATATAAAAAAACACTCCAGATTGAGGAGTTGCTTGAGATACTTTGATTGTACGATGAACTTTAAAAGTCGTCTTGGATAATCACGAATTTGCTTCTTAGAACCTCAAGAGCTTTGTTGATATCTTTACTTTCGATGTACAACCAAACAGTTCGATCATTGTTGGATTGATCCAGAATATTGATATCAGCCCAATAAAATTCTTTTGCAATTTCGTAGAATAAACCAGTCTCACTGTGGTATTGATTGTGATATTCAACAGAGATTTGACACACTGATTTGGCAACTACCATATCTACACCAGGCGCCCTAATTGACTTTTGATTCATTGTCTCCTTGTAACTAACTACAAGTGAACTTTGATTCTCATAGTATGAATTTAGAGTTGGGAGTTGTTCTACAATATTTGCCTTTTCATCTTCATCAAGATTAACAAATGAAGTCCAAATTAAAGGATATTTGACCTGAACTGAATGAATCTTTTGTTTTGTTTTTGGCAGTTTCATTGTTTTTTTTGCCCTAGCTAAACATGCTACTATAGTGTTGTTAGAAACTTTTTTGTAGAGAAGGGTTTCGATTCGTGGTTGAATTTGACTTGCAAATGCTGTAGTGTTAAGAGTTCCATCAAGTAACATTTTTAGATAAAATGGTCTTTTTTGAAGTTCTTCATTTACACAAGATTGAATAGAAATCATAATAAAAAATTGTTTGATTAATTTGTAGCATAAACTAAAGTTTTTGTTTTGTCTAGTTTCAACAAATATTCTATTTAATCAGTGTTTTTAAAAAACTACTATATTTTGCTATATTTTTTTACAAAATAATATTCTTAATTTGTCTATGGATAGACAGGATTCCAATATATCTCATTGATAGCTCCAACCGTAGCTCCTTTACATTCTTTTCTTTTAACTTTAGTTAATTCGTATCGCCAATCTTTGACAGACCAACTGTAATTGGCTAATTGACCACAATCGAATCCGCTTTTGTGTTGGTTAAATACTTGAAACTTGGTTGGTTGGTTGGTTTTCAAATTAGGCTCAAATTCTATTTCTTGAATAAGATTAATTTGATTCTTTTCGTAATTGTAGAATTCAAAGTTTAAAAGTTGGAACTGATTATTTTGATTAACTAAAATATTACGTTTTGCGTTTTGTTCATTACCACAATTGACCACAAATATATCTTGATATTGATTCAGACTAATTTTTTTTATACTTTGATATTCAAGTTTACCATTATTTTTTGATATACTTTCGAGACATTTGATAGACATATTAGCTTTTATTTGATCAAGGCTAAAGTTGGGGTTAGTATTTTCGTTTGTGTTTTTGACCAAGGTATTCTTAACATCACTAATTCCAAGAACCAAACTGTTACCGAGCGTGGGACTACGAGCAAATTCAATGTAACAGAATACTCCACCAATTGTTAGTCCTAATGTTGTTAAAAGAATGCCAGTAAATTTGAATCGATCCATGTTAGTATAGCTTTTAATTTATTTATTTGAGGTATAATAACCTATAGAAAGATCAATTTTTATTTCAATGTCAAACTAATTCAAATATTAACAAATCTAAAAGTGGTGAGTTTGTTAAAACTAAGAATAACAATCTTTTTGACAAGTTAAGCGATTTTTGAGATAATATATATAATATATTTCCAATTTAATTCCCAAAAAATACTCTTTATTCAAAAAAGTTAATTTTATAATCAATGGTTGGTTGTTAACAAATGATTAATTGTGTTTTGAAAGTAACTGTGCTATAAACTCCCAAAAAATAAATTATGTTCGAAGAATTAAAAACTAATCGTAGATTGCAAATCATAGTTGCTGTAGTGCTTGTAATTGCTATTGGTATAGGTATATTTGTTTTTGCTCAACCAAAAAAAAGTGCAGTCGTTGCAACTCCTTTGGTTCCAATTACACTAAACTGGTGGAAACCTTTCTATGGTGATGAAGTCTATAGCAAGATTATAGAAGATTTTGAAAAATTACCTCACAACAAAGATGTCAAAATTAATCTAGTAAAAAAAGAATATGAAGAAAGCTACTACAAAACTTTTTTGCAAGATCAAGCTCGTGGAACTGGTCCAGATATTTTTACAATCAAAAATGACGATCTACCAGCCTACAAAGAATTCTGCACACCAATTAATAACGTTCGAGATACTTCAGGAATATTCATCCCAGATACCAAACTATTAGCCGATTACAAAGAAAAATTTGTTAATTTGGCTTTCAAAGAAACAATCGACCGAGGTCAAATATACGCAATTACTAGTTACGTTGATAACCTACAATTATATTTTAACGAAAATCTATTGAAACAAGCTGGAATAGTTCTACCCCCAACTTCATGGACAGACTTAGATCGTCAACTCCCGCTATTAAATAGAAAAGAAATTGGCGGTCTACAATTTAGCAGAAATGCTATTGCCATGGGTACTGGAATAATTGCCAAACCAGTTAACGGCGAACCTGAAAAATTCAACGTCAACAGATTCCAAGATATAATTCCAATGTTACTTTTCCAAAATGGCGGACAGATGTACAATAAAGATACCAAAAAAGTTTTGTTTGGTCAGGCTAGGAATCAACAAGATGTCAAAACAAACCAAGCAACAGACAAAGATTTTGATGAAACAACCAAGAATGAAAATCCTTCATATCAAGCTCTTAATTTTTATAATTCTTTTGCAAACGACAAAAGTTCACGTTACAGCTGGGCATACAATTCTAGTTTGAATATAGACGCATTCACTCAAGGCAGATTGGCTTATATGCTAAGTTATAGTTACTTCCAAAACACTATCAAAGACAAAAATAGTACACTTCAATACGGAGTTGCCAAATTACCTCAACTAGATCAAAACAACAAAAGAACATATGGTTTTTTCTTTATGGATTGTGCAAGTGCCAAACTCAAAGAGCGTTCAGCCAATTCTCGAGATGCAGCAACTAAGCGAAAATATCAAGTTGCCAAAGATTTTCTATACTATTTATCTACACCAAAAGTTCAAGAAAAATTCGCCGTTGCAACTGGATTACCTTCAGCCCACAAAGACATTATAGCCAAACAACAGATCAATGGTAATAAAACTAGTAGAATATTCGCTGAAGGTGCACTCTATGCTGACAATTATTACAAACCTGACGTCAAACGAGCTGAAAAAATATGGGGAGATATGGTCTATAGAATACAATTTGACAACAAATCCATAGAATCATCACTACGAGTAGCTATTAAAGAATATTCTGATATGATCAAAGATGGTCCCAAAGTAAGAGGTTAATACTAATTAATACAATATCACAAGTCACACAGACTCTCTATGTAGTGTTTATTCTTTCAAGTTGACAATTTTACTCACATAAACTTATATTTATTATTTAGCCATTACGTGATTGGATTTTATATACAGTTAGCATATCTTAATAATAATTATTATTACATTAGTACATTCCTGTTATTGTTAGTTTGCAAAATCTGGTGTATATTTGGAGACAAAAATACTCAAAAATCATTTTATAGATCAATTTTTACCTTAAAATAGATTATAAAAGTGTTATATAGCCAAAACATAGTTTTAAAGGTATAATATTTATATGTCCAACAGTGTTGACGATCTCCGACAAGTATGTTGGAGTCAATTTCAAAAATCCTATAAAAAATTTAATTCAATTTTTAGTAACGCCGTCTTCAAATATGGAAGTGTCAGTGTCCATGCTCCGGAGTTTATGAAAGGTATGAATCTAAACATGGATATTATTGTTACAGATAAACCAACTAAATTCGTATGTCGATGTATGGATGAGCGATGTCAACAGGCTAGAATTAAAGGTGAAAAACTAGAAAAATCAGCAGTGGTAGATTTGGCAATGCCGGGATTGGGAGCGTTGTTAACATTAGCCGAACTTGCTAAGCACGCTGAAGTTATCCTCAAAAGAGCCAAAGAAAATAATATCAAAATAGTTGAGCTATATGCACATGAAGGTTGTGGAGCGGCAGCTCTTGCTAGACCAAAATTTGAACTAATTACAGGTCGCAAAGATGCTACGGCACGTGAAGTGGAGGAATTTTTTGGTCAAAGAGCGTATGATGTATTTACGCAGGTTAACATTGATGAAAATTATGGTATCAACATACCACCTTTGAGTTACCAAGGAGCAAAAAATGACATGATGCAAATTGAGGGAAAAAATGGTAATTTACAATGTGGTGAAATTCATCCAGCTTTGGGTATTGTAATTAATAATTTGGTTAATTTGGATTTTGATGGTAATAGAGTATCCGTACATGATCTTTTACTCCAATCAGAATTGCCATTTTTTTTGATTACAGATTACGGGGAAGAATTCGACGATCACTCTGCAGCTGACAAAAAAAGATTCAAATCAACATCGAGAGAAGTCGAGCTAGCTAGCAATATCATTTCAGGTGAACACGGTATGGGAGTTAATTTTAATTTACCAATTATATTCTTAGTCAATTCCAAACAAGGAAAAATACGTGCTAGAAAATTAATTAGTCTAATTTCACAACAACTAATTGCAACCAAATTCAATAATACCTTACTCAATCCCGTTCATCATCATTTTGTTATGATTGACTTTATGGACAACAAACAACTTATATCATCCAAACTTTCCTAAAACTTTCCTATAATTTTAAAAAGATGAATCAAAAATTTAATATCCGATCCAAATGAAAAAAAAGAATCTATACATTATACTAATAATAACTTTAGGGTTATTTTTTTGCTTCAATTATCTAAATAGTGCTTTCAGATCTAATTTGGCTGCAAGTCAGTCATCAACCTCATCAGTTGGCTTAAAAGAAGTTGAACAACAAACAACAATTTTTAAGGAAAAACAAAAAGATATCGATAAGCTTAAAGATCAATTAACCGAAAATAGCCTACGTCAAATAACCGCAGAATCCAACAAATCTTCCTTGGTTTCAAAAGTTACTGAAGTCAATAATCTAATTCAAAAATGGGAAATTAATCTTGCTCAAGAAAAACAAAAATTAGAAGACCTAAAAAATAACAATCAAATCAATGAATCTGAAGAAAGAAAGTCGCAAGAATTAAAAGTCAACGACTTAAGTCTCAAATTAAAAGAAAAATATAGTTTTTTGTTGGAAGTAAAAACTGAACTTGATGTCAAAAACACTGAATTTAAAAACCTTCAATCTGCCCAGCAAAACCTTCAATCCAATTTGAATAGTAAAAGCCAAGAGCTTAACGGACAATTTAGTAACGTTATTAATACTACAGCACTATTGGCAAGTAATTACTTTATATATGTAATTTTGTTAATAATATATTCAATAATCTACAAAGGTATTAGGTATTTGATTCACAAAGATATTCACAATCCAACTTTTAAATCAGCTGGCAAATTAACCGTCAAGATAATCTGGATAACACTTTCAGTTGGCACTCTTTTTTATGGTCTAGCTGGACAGTTCAGTTATATTTTGGCTTCTTTTGGTTTTGTTTCAGCAGCTTTAGTTTTTGCTCTACAAAATTTTGTAGTAAGTTTTTTTGTTTTTTTGGTCGTCTCTGTAACGGGTATTTTTCATGAAGGTGATATAATCAAAGTTGGTGGAACTGGTGAGTGTTACACAGGTAAGATAATTAATGTTGGTCGTTTTTATACTTTTATTAAAGAAATAAATCCAGAAAATCATCAAGAAGTTGGTAGAATTGTTTCTGTTCCAAATAGTTTTTTGTTGGTTCACCCAGTTACTAATTATACAGTTAACAATAAAATTATGTGGATAGATTTAAAATTAAATGTCAAAGAAGGTTCTAATCAACGTCAAGTAAAACAAATTATAGATTATATAACTGACGAAAAATATAAATTTGTAAAAGAGAATTTGGTAGAATTTTTGGATGTTGATGCTGACATGGAAGAACTAACACCAAAATTATTCGTATCGTTAAATGATAAAGGTTTTGTCTACAATATACATTTTCCTGTTCGTTACGACAAATACAATAGTATTCACAATTCTTTACTTGACGACATTATCTTGGCATTTGAAAAGGAAGGAATAAAATTTGCTTTTAGTGCTTAATATGAAAAAATAATTTTGCTTTTATTCGGTATTGATTAAGAATGCCAAAAATTTATGTAATTTAGGATTCAGGATTCGCTATGAGACTGTAATCATAGTATTATCTTGACAATAAAGCAACTAAGTTGCAACATTTATCCGCCCAAAGTACAAAAACAACTACAAATTAATACCCACTAATATTACTTTACTTTTTCTACAAAACAACTTTCTTATAAAATATTAATTCTCATCATTGAGTCAAGGTCGGGTCAAACTTAATATATGTATATTTGGGTGCAAAAATTAATTTGAATTAAAAAAACTAATTACTAAAACTATGTCAAACACTCAAACCTTCAAAAAATTGCCTGTACTAGTCATTTCAGGTTTTTTAGGATCTGGCAAAACTACACTATTAAAACATATTTTAGAAAACAATAAAAACCGTAAAATTGCACTAATCGTAAATGATATTGGAGAAATCAACATTGATGCTTCTCTAATCAAAAATACTGTATTAACCGAAACCAAAAAAACAATGGTTGAAATGACCAATGGTTGCATTTGCTGCACACTCCGTGAAGATCTACTTTTAGAAATTAATAAACTTGCAAAACAAAACAAGTATGATTATTTGATTATTGAATCAAGTGGAATAAGTGAACCATTACCTGTTGCTCAAACTTTTACCTTTGAAGACGAGTATGGTAAGAGTCTATCTGAATTTGCTACACTAGATGCGATGGTAACAGTTGTAGACGCTCAAAACTTTTGGAAAATATACGAAGAAGGTAAGACTTTAAAAGATGTTAATCAAGAAATTGGCAGTGAAGATGAGAGAACATTAGCTGACTTGTTAACTGATCAAGTGGAGTTTGCGGATATTATTATTTTGAATAAAATAGATTTGATTAATGAAGTTGAAAAACAAGAAATTCTTAATTTACTTAAAAAATTAAACCCAATTGCCAAAACTCTGGAGTGTGTTAATTCGCAAATTGATATTAATCAGATACTAGACACAAAACTGTTTGACCTAAAAAAAGCTCAAAATTCTGCAGGTTGGATTTATGAATTAAACAATGAACACAAACCAGAAAGTGAAGAGTATGGTATTACAAGTTTTGTATACCGTGCAAGAAAACCATTTGACGCCAAAAAATTCAAAAAGACTCTCGTTTCACTTCAAGGTGTAATTCGCGGTAAAGGCATGTACTGGATTAGCTCTGACAACCGTCGCATTTTTGAGTACTCTCAAGCTGGTATTAATATTTCACTCAATAACCCAATGGGAATCTGGTGGTGTGAAGCAAGTAACGATTTTTGGCCAGCAGATCAAGAAAGTATTGCACGGATAGAAAGTTTTTTTGAAGATAAAATTGGTGATAGAAGACAGGAATTAGTCTTTATTGGCAAAAAAATAGACGTTGATGAAATCAAAACTAAATTAGACAAATGTCTAGTTGATCCAAAAAAATTAATATAATCAAAAAA
>JAYUKQ010000126.1:0-6510 GCA_043764315.1 bacterium
ATCGACTTTGCATGATGATTTAAAGTCTATACCAATTTAGTTGATTGGTAAAAGGTTTGTGAGTTGTTTTATCACCTAGATTCTTTCTTTAGATCCTAAGTAGACAATCTGTACAATTTTATAACTACCTTTTCTATATGTTTCACTATCAATTCCTCGGTAAAGAGTTCAATATTTCCAATACACTAATTTCTATAGACTCACTCTCATATGAATTGAATTTGCCAATTAAACATGTTAAACAAGTCCACGGAGACAATATTGTAGTTATACGAACTAAAGATCAAAATGTTACTAATCTTGAAGCCGATGCTATAATTTGTGCAATTTCTAATGTTGTAATTGGAGTAAAAACCGCTGATTGTATTCCTTTGTTAATCTGGGGTGTCAATCAGTCTGGCAAATCGATAGTATGTGCTATTCACCTCGGTCGCAAAAGTGCCTTGCTACAACTTGCCACCAAAGTCATTCAACAATTAAATGCGGATTTTGGTTTTAAGGTTGAAGATCTAAATTGTCATATCGGTCCACATTTAACTAAACTTAATCACGTTTCTTTTGAAGACGAGTGGAGTCAATTCCCAATTAAGTTCGTAACCAAAATGGATATTGGAACGCATGTTATGAACAATTGTCAGTTACTTCAAAGCTATTTGGACAAAAATGATTTGGCAATTGGCGATTTATCAACTTGGCAAAGTGCGTGGATAGATTTGACGAGTTATGTTGTCAATCAATTATTACAGTGTGGAATAACCCTAGATAAAATCAAAATTGATTCAACTGATACTTTTATTGATATTAATTACAATAGTTATCGAAGAGATTATCCATCTTCTGGTAGCAATTTTAGTTATATTTGGTTTGATTAAAGAATTTATTGACTGTAGATATATCAAGTAAAAAATGATTTACCAAGTGATTCAAAGTCGCAATGGATGCACATTCTATTGAAAAAACTAGGTTTTTAATTTTGATCTAGAATTTGAGAACTTTAGGTCATATATATTGAAATTAATTATAAAACAACTAAAATCTTTATTTATACCTTTTAGATTTAGACTATAATTTAGTTGCCAAAAATCCGGCATCACTATCTTCTAAGTTGGGGTTAAGATTAGGCATTAAAACGTAACAGTCTTGATTTGTTTTGACTTGTATTGTTTGGTTTGTTTCATCCAAATATGTGCAATATACTTGATCTTTTTGCAAAAAATACTCACTACAAATCTTTGGATCTGTGAATCTGAAACCATGTTTTGGTTTTATAGCTTCAATAAACTGGTATTTACTTGCAATTGGATTAACGATTGGATTATCAAGTGTAGCTTGAACACTTAGCTTGTTGATTATTTTGTAGTAATCTAACACATTTTCAATTTTGTTTAAAGCTCTCTCTAAACCGTATTTTGAGTTGTGATTGCCACATTCCATAGACATTGTTGACTTAAGAAAAGAAAGTTGACACAAACCCCCAGCAATTACATTTTTGTCCAAAATTATCTGTAAAACTGATTGATTTATTAGCTTTTTAGGTATTTTAGAATCTTTGTCATATATTTCCATTTGCTCATCACCAACAGAAACGGAGTGTAAATCCAAAACAAAATCAGGATCGTATTTTTTGAGAAAATCAATAATTTCGTTAGCTCTGTATTGTTCATAATTGATAGGATGTTGTGTTTCTTTGAACTCACGGTTGAGATTTTTGTTAATGAATCTAGCATTGCTCAAATATGCAATTGGATTACCAATAACAAAAGTTATTTCTCCTGAATATAATTGTGTTTGTTTGTTTTGAATACTGTTAATTAGGTTAATCATGGCATCTATACCAACTGGTTCATTTCCGTGAATTGTGCCAATAATAACAACTTTTTTGCCAAGTTTATCACTCTTAATTGTATGCGAAAAAGACAGATCGGTGTTTTGTTTGGATAGGAAGAAGTTGAGATTTTGATGTGTTACACTCTGCATATTTATTTTGATAGGAGTGTATCATGCAATTCTTGAGTTGTAAAAATTGTATTTAGCGAAAGCAGTATATTTAAAATTAATTAATAGGTATCGAAAATGCGTCTTGAGTTCCATGAATTATGATATTTCCTTGCGGGCGAGCGACAAATGTACCTCCAATTGGAACAAATTCTTTTGTAAAACTACAAAATGCTAGATAGTACCTTATTATACCAACACAACCTTTCAGAGCAGAAAGATTTGCCTCATTTGCTATTTGGCTTATATCTATTGGAGGATAGTAATCTTTAACAATAAATTTAGAATCTCCCAGATATTTTATTGCTTTTTTTTTGTCTATCAAGTATCTTTGATCGGTTTGAGGCACTCTGTTTGTAAAAGTTTCATCTGGATGATAAAAAGCTACTCCATATGTTTTGGATGCATTTGCAGCTGGCTGAAAAAATAGAGGTTGATTCATATCGTCTTTTCTCAAACGTTTTAATTCAGCACTACACCTTTTAGCGTAACCCAAATCAATTTGATATTCCTTTGAGCCTTCACTTACACTAGTTGTCCCAAGGTGTTGTTGCAATTCTGGATAATTTGTACCTAATCTATCATCTTTAGTATCAATGGGATTAATGAATATGTCTGGGTTACAATCAATTCTGTTTTGTATTTCTTGTACTTCTACACAGTAACCTTTAATGAGAGCATCATCGTAATTCTGACGAGTATATCTCAATGCTGATACTATAGCAATATTGTTTTGGCTAGGTTTATGATATAGGTTGAATTCTTCTGCGAATTGAGGGTTAATTAATCCAACGATATTTCTTCCACGAGGATTTTCTTCTACTTCATATCCATTGACTTTGGCTCCATTGATTGTATAATTACCATTTGAAACTCCGTTGAGTTGAGGGTTTTCTACCGTACAATCAACTCTTACCAAGTTACTTGGAACTCCATATAATCTTTGCATCTTAGTTGGCTCTGGCTCTTTACCACCATAAGCTCTCATGCACTCATTTGCGTAACTTTTAATTTGTTCTTTTAATTTACTCGAAAGTGAAAAACTCAAACCATCAACGTAATTAGTTGTTTTACCTTCCGCGAATTCTAGTGTTCGTATTTCTGCCATATGCATTAATTATCAATGATTAAAAATATTTGTAAAATTAAAAAAATCCTCAATTGAGAGAAGTATAACGCGATAATAAAAAAATTAATATTAAGTTTCACTTCCAACTAAAAAACCCTTTTGAATTAGGGTAATTTTTTTTGCTTTTATTCGGTTCAGCTCTTACAGAATTAAGTTCTTACCTTGAAGTTTGTATTTGAGAACCAAGAACATTCCGTCGTGACCAGTGGTGTAGATTCCACCTATGTTTAATTTTGGATCATTAATAGCACTTTGTCCGAAGTTATAATAACTTTGAGCTAAGGCAGCTTGCCCACCATTTGCCATTCCTATTGCCACAAATGGATTCCACTTGCACTGTACAAAGCCAGTGTCTAGTATATCTTTGGCGTCTTTATCGAATTTGAGATTCAATTGAGATTGTCGGTTGGAATTGTTACCAAGCCAAGTAGCTGGCCATACATTAGCTTTGGCGTCGGCATAGCACTTAGACCAGTTAGAAGTGTATATAACTTCTTTTGGAGCGTTACCTGCAATTGCCCAGTAGTAGTCTTGTTTGGTGTTATTCCAGAATCTAGTTTCAATGGCTTGACTTAATTCGTTGTAGCTATCTTGAGCTTTGTTAGATTCAGCATTCATTCCCAAAACTTTAAAAAGATTGACTGACTGCTTGATACCTCTAGCTAATTCCAAGTTATCCATTAGATATTTGACTTGCCATTCTGGTTTTGCAATATATAGTTTGTCAACTGGATCGTAGATTGTACTTATGGCTTGATTAGCTTTGAGCATGCTGGCTTGGTAAGTCTTTAGTTTGGTAGTGTCACCTGTAACTTTATGCATACAGTCTAACGCCAAAAAATAAGTTCCAACATAAGCATCTACACTATCCATGTTGCCAATTGAGGTTTCTACACCGTTTGCAACGCTGTGATCGTAGATATAACCAGTATTTTGGTCTTGTTTTGATTTGTACCAGTCAAGAGCTTTCCAGCCAGTTTCAATTAATTCTTGTTTGTTTGGATAATTTCCGTGGGCGATTTCACTTGCAATTCCACATATTGCCAAATTTTGGAAGTATGGATTGATTTTTGGTTCTAGTGTACTATTGTAAGTAAGTATAGCTCCGCTTGGCAATCTTTTGTCCAAAATTGACTTTAGATTTTTATCAATTACAATAACTGATGAGCTTGAATTTGAGGAAGAACTAGAAGAGTTGGTGGAAGAATTGCTAGATGAGATTGAATTTTGTGACGAGCTATAACTTGTTGAGGAATTTGTTGAGGAATTTTGACTAAAAACTGAACTTGAAGATGTCTTTGAAGAGGGATTAACACTTGCGTTGGAAATTAGAAGTGGCTCATTTTTATTTGCATTTTGTGTAGTTTTATTTGTGGTAATTGGGGTGACAACCTGACTAGAAATGTTTGGCATGGAGCTAACTACAGAGCTTTGAACTTGAGTGTTTTTGAGCCTCTGAACCTCTTCAACTGATAATCCAGGAAGTCCTTGCAATTGAGTGGAAGACTTTGGTGAGTTATAGATGTGAACCATTTGCAGATTAGTTCCAGTTGATCCAATTCCAATAGTTGATTCTATTTCTGGGATTTGACCTTTGGATTGACCGGGCAATCTCATTTCATAAATGGCAGATGCTCCCAAAGCTGACGTGGCGGTTGCGAATATTAAACTTGCAAAAGCAATTTTTCTAAAAAAAGACATACGTTTTATAGCAATACACTTTTTGGAACCTTTGGCAAATTTGGTCAAATTTGGATACTGATTAATCTTAGTTTTAGGTAATCAAACTTAATTTTTAAAACTGATCATGTTTTTGAGTACGCTAATAGTTAATCTAACTTAAAAATAATGTTGAGAGCTTGGTCTATTTCTGCTCGGCTATAATTTTGGATATTGTCTATTACTCCTCTGGATATAATTTCTTTGCAGATTTTACTTGTACCACCTTTAACTGCTAACAATTGAGTAAAAGTGTGATCACCAACAGTATCTTCTTCCAGTTCTTTTTCAACAGATCTAAGCTGACCGATAACTCTTCGAATTGCAGTGGTTAATTGTTTGCGATCTGTTTCGGATAATTTGATACTTTTCATATAAATTTTTTGTTACATATGTTTTGTTTTTTACCTTAGTTGAATAATATTTTGGTGTAGTAGACTACACTTCTTATTTGGTTGTTATGAGAATAATCACCATTAACATTTGCTCAAAATTCTTCTAGGTTAAGATAAACTAATTCTACAAAAAAACTAATATGTCAAGGTTTTAATTTTTTATTAATACCAAATAATACCTTGTTTAAGAGCTTATTTAAGGTATTTTATTTAGTACCTATACCCGTATGGGCTTGACAATTATTATTTTTAAATCAATAATACTGGTGCTTTTACAATAAAGTTAACTTTTATATAATTTTTTTATATCACACATTTATATGTCCACAAATCAATCCAACACTCCAATGATAGTTGCCGCAATTGTCGTTTCAATAGTATTAATCGGTGGTTTATTCGTATTAACTAACAATAACAAACCGATGGTTAATGAAACCAGTAATAATTCCTCTAATTCGATGATGAAGTCTACAGATACAATGATGAATAGAAGCGACTCTATGTCCAAAATGTCAGATACCATGATGCAAAAAAGTGAAGTTACAACTATGGTAGGAGGAGCTGCAATGTACCCATCTAAAGATATTATTTCCAACGTTACCAAAGCTAGTAATCTGACTACTCTTGTTACCGCTGTTAAAACTGCTGATCTTGTCACTACTTTGCAAGGACCTGGTCCGTTCACAGTATTTGGTCCTGACAACGACGCATTTGCAAAGCTACCAGCTGGAACTGTTGAAACGCTAGTTAAGCCAGAAAACAAGACTAAACTTACAAGTATTCTTACGTATCATGTAGTATCAGGAACCTACAAAACTTCTGATCTCAAAGATGGTCAAATGCTAAAAACAGTCAATGGTAAAGATCTCAAAGTCAGTGTCAAAGATGGTATGACAATGATTAATGGTGCTATGATCAAAACTCCTGATGTTATCCAAAGTAACGGTGTAGCTCATATAATTGATTCTGTGTTGTTGCCTAGCTAATAACCTTAAGTCAAACCTATTTTTATATTTTATCAGATTTATCCTTATTTGCCCTTTCGTAATAGAATAGGGCTTTTATATTCTTTATATTTTTTATGTCTTTACTATTTTTATCATTTTTAGCAGGTGTTTTGACTGTATTTGCTCCTTGTGTATTCACTCTCTTGCCTGTAATTATTGGCGGTTCACTAACAACCAAAAACCAATTGCGACCGTATATTATAACTTTTTCACTAGCTGTGTCAATAATTTTATTCACTCTTTTACTCAAAGTTAGTACGATTTT
>JAYUKQ010000127.1:0-6425 GCA_043764315.1 bacterium
GATTCTAATTTAGATTTGTTAGCAGAATCTACCGAGGCTTTAGATATATCAATTCCTAGACCACTACAACCTGTTAATCTAGCAATTTCTCTAAGTGAAAATCCAGTTGTGCAGGCAATTTCCAAAATATTAGAATCAGAGTTTATTTTGGAATAATTGATCCACTTACTCAAAGTAACAAAAGATCCAGGTGGAACATTACATTGGTCTATGTAACCTACAAAGTCAGTGTAGGATAAATCTTTAATTTGACTTCATGTTATATTCATAGCGTGCCTATAATTACTTACTATACTAACTTTGTCAAAAGACAAGTAACAAAATTTTACCACCTAACTCTAATTACACCTTCTTGCCCTGCCCAATCTTTGTCGTTAGTCCATTCACAGCCAGCCAGAGTCAAATACTCTTCAGTGTAATGTCTAAGCATATTCTTACCGTTAATGAATTTTTTGGAGCCCAAACCTTTACCAACAATAATTGTAATATCAGCAGATCGAGACAAGAACCACCGAGTCATAAATTTGTCCAGCTCACGATAAACCGCTTCTTGCGGACTTTCTCCAGACAAAAATCTAATATGATGAAGATCCAGAGTTGATTGGTTTCGTAGTCTTTCGGATTTTTTCATTTTAATTATTTATAAGCGAATCAACTTGTAATGAAGTCTGTCATTTTGAACTTGTTTCAGAATTTAAAAAGTACATATCTAATTAACATATCTAATCTTAACCGATTAATCATTTTGTGAAAAGTTTTTGGACATCAAAAAAGAACCTTGGGAGTTCTAAATTTATTCTATTTTTTGCCTTGTTTTTCGCGAATAGCTTGATCAGCTAACCATTTTTGCTTTCTCACAGCTTTGGCATTTCGTTTGAAATAAGACATTTTGGTTTCGGCAATTTGTGTTTTGCGTTTACGAGCAATCAAATTTGATTTTTTGACTCTCTTTAAGAAAAGACCGATGATTTTTTGAGAAGTTTCATCACCAGTTCGAACTACTTTGATCATAATTAAAATTTGGATATAAGAATTTATTTGGCTTTAACTGCACGAGATCTAATATTAGTTGGGTCTTTAATCTTCATTTGCGTGCGCAAGTTGGATCTTCTAGCTCTTCTAAGGTTAAGGACTTTAACACTTTGAATTAATGGTGAGTGAACTGGGAAAGTTCTTTCTACTTTGGTCGAAAAAGTTGAATTTCGCATAACTGTAAATGTAGCATTGAGATCACTGACATTGTGTCGGTTAGTAACAATACCTTTAAAATTCTGGATTCTTTCTTTTCCACCTTCAATAATTTTGTAGGCTACTTCAACAATTGAACCGACTTTAAAATCTGGAATATCGGAGCGAAGTTGAGCAGTTACTACAGGACTGGTTCTAAGTAATTGATTAGACATAGAGTAGTAATAACATTGGTTCAAGAGGCAAATTGGCTAAAGCGATATTGGTATAAAGTTTAACACGATTAAATGCATTGCAATCAACGTAAGATTGTTGTAGATTCACTTTTTTGTCAAATAATCACACCAAGCCAGAATTGTATACAACAATGGGATAATAGTTTATTATGATGAAAATATAAAATCAGTTTTATTATATCCAAAGCTCCAAGAAGCCTCACAGTCTTTCAAAAAACTAATCCAAGCTAATTCATTTTAAGCAACGGCAACTTTTTTAATTTGATTAAAAACATTACTCCATCACTTGTAGGAGAGTGTTGAGGCAAGAATATTGAAGTGTGAGTATTTGAGTATATAACTCAAAATGGACAAAAAGTGGACAAAAAAAATACTTCATTAATTGAAGTAAATGGGTTCTATTGAAAGTAATTAGTATAAAAGTGGACAAAAAAAAGAGGTATCTGAAACCTCTTAATAAAAAAATAGGCCGATACCTCTATAATACGAGACTTACGTCAAGATTGAGATTGCTTCTACCTATGTGTTTTTTTATTTTTGTTTAAAAGTTTTTATTTTTTTAATTTTATTTTTGTTTAGGTTTGTATATCCAGTCTCTCAATGGTAACTGAAGATATACGACATAGGCAGAAATAGCAATTATCGAATTATTGATAACTATTATTTCTACCGATGAGGTGAAGAGTGTTTGACTGTTAAATCAACTTCACAAGAAGCTAATGACATTCTACAAATATTTTTTTGAGTTGTCAAGTACTAAGACGCCAAGAAGTCATATTGACTATTAATTTTGTTGATTGCAAAAGGATTATTTGACTATTAAGTTTTTTTTTGTCTTACTTCCAAAAAGTAATTTTTTTATGTTTTTAAATAATTTTGTTGATTCCGAGGAATTAAAACTACTACAAAAATACCAATTAATATCCAAAATTGAAATAATTTTAGAAAGATTAAAGTCCAAGTTAACTAAACCCAAAGAAGCTTCAGCCCTAATTCAAAACATAATACAAGAAGCCCAAACGGTAGCAAGAGAAGAATTGTGGATTGGAATTAAAAAACACGAAGCTTTGAATCAACTCAAAATGACCATGATAGATCCTGTCAAAATGCACCAAAATCTCAAACAAATGAAAAATAATGATTGTGAAGTGGTAATTGTCGAGGTTTCCAGTCAAGGTTTGCAGCAAAATCGCCATGTTGGATTAGGTAAATTCGATTACGCAGCTTTTTTGAATCTTTACCCAGAGCACATTGAATCTCATGGAAGTTTTGAAAATTACAAATTGGCCAAAGCAGTTTTGTTTCAATCGCTCAAGTCAGATGGAACAGCTGTGGTAAACGATGAAGATAAATACGCTTCTGAAATGTTAGGTTTTTGCCCAGATTCCAGTCACAAAATCAAACTCAAAAAAAACGAAGACTACAAAATCAGTAAATTCAGTGAGAATATGTTCAAACAATTTGATGTGCAACTTCCCCTACACAAACCTAATTCAAAGAATGTACCGATAAAATCTTTTTTGATAGCTGACTTTGAAGTGGAAAATCTTGTGCTTGCAGCTTGTCTAGCGGAGCAAATACTTTCCAAAAAAAGTATGACTGTAAGTGAAACTATATTGGGCGGTAATTATTACCAAATACCAGGTAGAATGGAGTGGATTGTGTTAAATAACCAATTACAGTAGAACAAAAACTATTAACAAAAACTTGACTAACTGTCATAAAATTCTTAAGTTGAAAGTGATAGGTAAAAAGATACAGATTCACCCAAAAAATGATCTTTCTACAATGTTTACCAAAAATTTTTTAAAAATTCTATTTTAAAATTTGATTAATAGCCTCACTAACAATGGGGTTATTTTACATGGTAAAGTTTCGTTTGATTATTAAAAATATCCAAATTACCATGAATTCTACATAATAAAAAAGACTAAAATCGCCCTGAACAAGCAAAAATAGTCATTAGTATAATATAATACTACCCTACTCTATGTCAAATAACATCAAAATATTCGTTCTTATATCCGCAGCTTTTGCTATGATGGTTGGAAGCTTTGCAACTTTAAACTATTTGGTAAGTAAGCCTAATAATAACAAACTTGCTGGAGCTTATACGTCTAATTCAAATACGAATTCAAATATTGAATCAAGTATTAACAGTTCAATCAACCCATCACAAATCAACTATAAAAGTAATTTGGCAGCTTCTCAAGTGGTTTCTGTTACCAAAGAAAAAAATCAATCTAAAACTATCGTTAAAAATGGAATAACTATAGAGTTTTTGGACAAAACAAATCAACCTCAATACACTCAAGATTATCTTAACTGTCCAACCAAATATCTCAAAAATGACAGTGGTAAAATAACTCATTACGGTAATTTTTATACTGATAATGAAGTGATCAAATATAGGTGCCCACCAAAAATGGAAACGCTGGGTTGTCAAAAAAATATTGTGTACATTACAGATACCAACACTCAAGAAACAACAAAAATAAACGGCTACAATCTAGCACCTTACAAACAAGGCTGGAATTGTGATCAGTTTTATGCTTGGTCGTTCGTGTCGAAGCAAATGGATCCATGTTACGGCAACGCCACCGAAAAAAATATTCAACCAGAAGGTTTTGTATCTGATCGATTAACTGACCAAAAATGCGTTATGTTTTTTGAAAAAGGAGTTGTGGTCAATGAAGAATTAGTAGAAAAAATACTAGCAAGATTCCAATTAGAAAATCCAGTTTTTGACCTACAAAATACTACCATTACAATAGTAGAAAAATAGATTCAATTTTAAAACTTTAACTCAATAAATGACTAAATTATTAACCGCTTTATGTGTGGTATCTATGTTTTGTTCGGCTACATTTTGGACACTTAATATTTCTGCTGAACAAGTTAAGAACCGAAATAGAAAACAAAAAGAAGTTACGAGTCAAGCACAAAGTTCAACTTCAACCAATTCAACCAAAGTCGATGACAATTCCAGCAGCTCATCAATTAGTAATTCTAGCCTTTCAAAGACAAAGACCAAAAAGTACAAATTAGTTGACGGTGAAATAGATTGGGAAAGTGAAGTTACAATTAACAATGATCAAAAAATAAGATATAATAAGTGCAAATTAACAGTCAGAATAAAAAGAAACACAAGGAACAAAAATCGAGCAACTCCTTGTAAAAAAATTCCACAACAAGTCAACGATCACATTACCGATGAAGATTACAACATACTCTGGGAATCAGTAAATCAACAAATTGAGATTAATCAAGGTCAAGATCCAAATCAAGAAAAACCAGTAACAGATTTTGTTGACATTAACGAAGTGGAAATAGAATCAAGTAGTTCTACAAGTTCCAGTAGTTCAAGTCAAAGTTCTAGTTCGTACTCTGTTGATTCATCTCAAGGTTCTAGTCAAAGTCCATTCACTAGTTCACAACAATCTTCTTCTTCAACAGCAAACAGTGAAAGTTCTCAATCCACAATTTTTGTCACATCTAAATATAGTCAAAGCACTAATAACAATTCTCCAACAAAAGACAAAGAAGTCAACCAAATATCATCTCAAAGTTCAAGTCAAACTGTTAGTCAAAGTCAATCTCAAGACAAATCGCCTATGTCGTGGTTAGAATCTATTCTTAATTTAGGAACTATATCAGCTCAAGCAGCTCAAAACGATGGCTGGCGATTACCTTACGAAAAAGGAAATAGAGTCAACCTGTCTCAACAACCTTTTGGATCTTACACCCATGGACTGTACACTGCTTTTGACTTCAATGGTCTGAATAATAAAAATGTAATTGCAGCCAAAGAAGGAAATGTAGTATATATTGGATTCAGTCCAAATGGTTTTGGTAATCATGTAGTTATTCAATCACCTGACGGATCAACGGCAGTCTACGCTCACCTTAGAAGTTATAATGTAACTTTGAACCAAAATCTAAAACGAAGTGATTATATTGGAGTGGAAGGTACAACTGGTAATTCTACTGGAGATCACTTACACTTTGAGACTTGGAATAGAATACCTTGCAACTGGAGTAATAAGCCTGAAAATTGCTGGTCAAGTCAATATTACCTTGATTCTAGAATGTTACCACAATTCGATGAGTGTTATGCTTCAAGAGGTGGGTTAGCTAATACGTATCCAGACTGTTACAATGGTTACCCAAATAAAATTGGTTTTTGGTATGAGTCTATCAATTCTTCTGTACCAATTGGAGGTTTTATAAAATCATATACGGATAATAACAAACTTTTTGACGTTTTTGGTGGAGCAAACAATGAGGGTCAACAAGTAGGATTGTGGAATTATAACGGTGGTCAAGTTAATCAACGCTGGAACTACAACCTCAATAATGAAAACATAACTGGATTAGGTGGTAAGTGCCTCGATGCTGGAGATATCAACAATGCTAACAATCGCTGGTTAAGAATCCACACTTGTCATAGCGGCACTAATCAAAAATGGTTCAAAGTTAGTGACAAAACACTAAGAAGTAGGGCTAATCAAGAATTATGTGTAGATAGTGCAAGTGGTAATTCAGCTGGTTCTACTCTTTATCTATATCCATGTCATACTGGAAATAATCAAAAATGGAATCTAGATGACCTAAATATGAGTGAACAAGTAATACAAATTAAACCAGAAAAATATGCTTTTAGACAGCTGGGAACTAACAAATGCCTCGACGCTTACGGAACTTACAATGGTCGACAAGTATACACTTGGGACTGTGATTGGAATAGTAGCAACCACCAATGGCAATGGGTTCCAACTAATCAAGGTAATTTGCTTAGGCAAAATAATACTAACTTCTGTATCGATGGATGGAATCCTTACAATGGTAGGAATAATTACACTTGGACTTGTGACCCAAATACTAGTAATCACAACTGGGAATATGACAGCAATACCAAACTACTCAAGATGAAAAATACTAATTATTGTCTCGATAGCTGGAATCCAACTAACGGTAGTAACGTCTATATGTGGCAATGTA
>JAYUKQ010000128.1:0-6406 GCA_043764315.1 bacterium
CCACAAGAATAAACTTTGAGCACTCCTTCTTGAACTGTTTTTTCTGGATCGATTGTAACTAGCTTTTTTTGGTAAGAATCAAATAGTTGTAAAGGTAAAGACATATATTAAATATATTAATTTTAAGTTTTTTTATTCTAGTAGTCTCTAACCCCTTTAGATTCAGCAATGTTATAGCGAATCAAAGCTTGTTCACGTGCTAATTTGTGTTCTATTACAGGTTTTAGATTAGCTGAATAATCATCTGGCAAATATTTTTTTTGATACAAACCTTTGGCATCGTAATTGTTAGCTTGTAAGTGTGGATTAAAGATACGAATTGGCTTAGAATCACTTCCCGTACTAGAAGCCCATTGCCACCCTCCATTATTAGCAGCTTCATCCAGATCAAGAAGTACAGCTCTAAAATAAGCTTGTCCCCAACGCCAATCTACTCCAAGATTTTTGGTCAAAATACTTGCCACCATCATTCGTGCTCGATTGTGCATCCAACCAGTTTGAGCAATTTGGTGCATTGCAGCATCTACGGCAGGATAGCCAGTTTCACCCAAAATCCATTTTCTAAATCGGTGCATAGCCGTATTATTATCAACCCATTGAATACTATTTTGGAATTTTGGTTGAAATTCAAGATTGAGCACATCTGCTCTGTGATACAAAATATACTTATAAAATTCACGCCAAATCAATTCACTCAAATAACAAATTGCACCTTCGTCATTCCTTGTTGATAAAGGGTTAACAAAGTCAGTATCGAAATGATCTAAAATTTTGGACTTCAAGGTTCTGGAAGACACCAATCCCCACTTAAGAGCAACTGACATGCGACTAGTCTGACCACCGTCAACTGTATCTAAGCCCATATCATCACGATTTTTTTTGTATTGAGATATTTTTCCACAAGCAACGTAGTGATCAAAATACTCGAGAGTTTTGGTTTCGGTGTGATTCCATTCTTGATATTGTGACCTAGTCCAAAGTTGATCTAATCCAAAACCTTCACCATTAGGCAAATCTACTCTCCACGACTGATCAATCAATTCAAAAATAGCTTTTTGCAAATTTTCTTCTGTATCTTGATAACTTACAAATTCCAAATTCAAAGTTTTGGTTTCGATAGTCTGTGGAATATTAGTTACTTTGTCCACAGTCTTAGCTTCGATAAATTGCTGCCAAACTGCTCGTTTGAAAGGACTAAAAACTGAATAAAAATTGCCGCTACCAGAAACTATTTCTTTGTTAACTGTAATTTGATCTGTAAACAAATTTAGTTTGGTAACAATATTAGCCACTTCTTTGTCTCGCTTAATTGAATACGGTTCTACATCATCATTAGCAAAAACTTCTAAATCATATTGTTTGGATAATTCTGCAAAAATTTTGTTAGAGTGACCAATTGCAATAGGTAAATTACTAAAATTGTAAGCAAAGTGACTAAGAACTCGAGACAAAAACAAACGACGCGGATAGCCTATATTCCAATCATTTTCTGGGTTTAATAGTTCAGAATCGAGAATGTATAATGGTAAAAAAGGTAACTGTTCAGTATTAGATTTTGCAGCAGCTTGAGCTAGGGCTTGATTATCAGTTAGTCGAAAATCACGACGACACCAATAGACTATTAATTTGGGTTTATGCATATTTTAAGTTTAGTGCTAAGAAGTGTTAGTAGTCAATATTAGTTTTTGATTATACTCTAATCTTAACCAACTTATTGTTTAAACAAAAACCCAAATACAGTTCTAAACTAGAACCTTTGCTTCTGAAGATTGATTTTAGAATTTGAAAACCCAAATATATTTTGTTGTTATGCAAATTGATAATGGTATAACCATTGGAATATACAAATATCTTATTAAAAACACACACTAGATTAATATATTTGATCTAGATCAAAAAAACTTCCAATTAAGGAAGTAAAGTATCGTCAAAAAATATTTTTTATGTTGGATCTTCCAGTGTAATAAGCGAAATTGGATGAGTAGATTCTAGCATTTGTTTGTGACTGCCTTTCATATCGTCTTTCACAGCTATAATGATTCCACCATTTTGAAGATGTTCTTCCATATATTTGGCATCAGTTTCATTAGCTCCAGCTTTCATTAGTCCAGAAGCAAAACCTCCAAGACCTCCAATTGCCGCTCCAACAGCTGTATTAGCTGCCAAACTTCCACCTATTGCTAATGCAAGTGGGCCAGAAATTAGTAATGCTCCAAATCCTGGTATAGCCAGTGCGGCTGCTCCAATTAAAAACCCCACAGCTGCTCCTGTAACAGCTCCAGACGTTGTGCCACCTGTTACATCAGAAGCTACGTCAGAGACATTCTTACCATGCATATTGTCTGAAATGTTTTCTGGTTCACGTGAGGCGACGCTAATATGTTCTTTTGTTATTCCTGCTGCTAATAGCATATCGTAGGCACTTTGTGCGGCGGTGTTGCTAGGGTATGATGCTATAATAGTCATATGATTATTTGGTAAAATTTATTAAGACTTGTGTAAAATTACTATTGGCTAAATGAATTGTTTTGAATAACTAACTGACAATTATTGGTTAATAAGTGTTTGTGGTGAAACAAATATTATTTTAACTGCGGGTTTAACTGTAAAGAACTATTGTTAATAGTTGGGTTATAGCATAAATAAAAACACTCACCCTTGTCAAGTAAAGTGTTTCAAAAATATTCTTTTGAATTTGATTATTGTATGCAAAAAATAGTCACAGAAGTGTCGTTTTAAGTCTGTTTGAAGTGCAAAAACTGCCGTAAATTACCAAAATTAACCTCGTTGTAATTCGGAGTTTTGGAATGCGCCTAGCTTGGCAACTGCAAGTCGAAGTGAATTATTGATTAACTTTTTCAGTTATTGGCTTTGCTATTTCTACCATATTTGGGTTTATTGTGACACTAATTCCAAATAAACTAGATAAATTATCTATTGTACCAGTTATTTTTACTAAATCCCCCTTATTAAAATCTGTGAATTTTTTTTGTGGGTCGTTTATATGGACAGAATAAATTCCCATTTTGGCTAATAAATATGTATCACCAGTAAAATTAGTATCAACATTATAAATTTTAGCTATCCATTCAATTTTTTTACCTTTTATAGATTTTGCATATTCATCAGCTTTAAGCTTTGACTTATTTTCTGCTTCGTTATATTTATTTTCTATTTCTTCTCGACCTATGCCGCTTATTACCTGACCACCGAATGGGTTTTTAGTTATACTTTCTATTTTTACCTCTTGTGTGTTTTTTATAATATTATCAATATCTTTTTGTTTTTCTTCTTGATTTTGCTTACTTTGAGCCATTTTGATGGAAGAAGATTTTACATTAGCATTCAACGAACTACCACTTCTTGTCGATTCAACATTTGGTATATCACTTTTTACTAATCCACTTTGAGTAGAAACTGATACCAATATCAAAAAAGTAAAAGCAAGTGGTGAAACCCAGGTTGTATGTTTTTTAATTTTTGGAATTATATAAAGTTTTGTAAACGGTGGAAAAATTGCCAGTACAGCAATTATATAAAACATAACACCAAAAATATTGCCTGAAATAATAGAACTTATGGTAAATAGTAAAACAAGAATAGAGAAAAACCAGCTAATTATCACAAACATTTTTTGAATAATAGTGGTTTTTTTTACTTTATTTTTAGAAGATTTTAACTTTAATTTTTGTAAACTCTCATAATGATTATTGATCATAAAATTGTATTTATATTTTTGAAATGTATTTTTGTTTGTATTTATACTTTTTGTGTATTCACTAATTGTACCACAAGAGTTTTTAGTTTGCAATTTTTTTGACTAAATTAAAAACCCTTCCACCCTAACCTTGACAAACAATTTGGCGTCAAGCTAGTCTATTACAGTGTCAACCTTCAACCCTACTAACGACTTATCCAAAAAAATACTCAATACACAGATCTTGCCAGAGTTACCCCAAAACATTATCGAACCTTTAGAGCGAGTTATGGAATCATCAAAATCTACAGAAATTAACAATCCAAATAACAATCCAAATACAGATTTGTCATCGTCAGATTCCACGTTATTTTTTGAACAATCGGATTCAAAAGTCAATTCAAAAATCCACCCTGAAGATATCAACCCACAAATTCAAAAACCAAAATTCAATCTTTTTAATATTTTATTTAGTTCTCGGGAATTTGACTTTCAATGTAACGCTTTTGATTTCTTTAGATTATTTTTGGCCCTTGTTGTGGTTGTTTATCATGGTTTTGTAGTTTTTTATACTAATAATGGTTATTCTTTTTTTAAGGCTAATTGGGTTTATTTTCCTTTTGATATGCTGTCCAAAGAAGATGGTTACACTCACATTGGCTCAATTGCCGTTCTTGGATTCTTCATAATCTCGGGTTTTTTGATCGCTCGCAGTGCTGTGTACACCAAGTCTTGGTTGGAGTTTTTTGCCAAAAGGTTTTGGAGAGTTTATCCAGGTTATATTATGTCACTATTTTTGGCTTGTGCATTCTTTGCTCCACTAGCAATGTTACTACAAAACAAAGTTGCCTTAGCTCCACAAATCGCATCCGAAACTTGGCAATTCTTTATTCGCAACATCTTGATTGAAACTCCAGTGCTTCAGATTCCAACTTTGACTACAGGTTATTTTAGTGGTTCATATTGGACACTTTTACAAGAAGTTAGGGCTTATATCCTGATTGCTGGTCTTGGTTACTTTGGTTTTCTTAAGCGTAAACAGTGGACTTTGGGTTTGACTTTGTTGACTAATATTTTGTCAGCTGTTGTTTTGTATAACGATAACTTTAGAAAAATCTGGGATTTACTTTTTTATGATTTTAGATTTTTAATTTTGTTTAACTATTTTTTGGTTGGTTCTTGTTTTTTTCTTTATCTCAATCGAATTCGCTGGACTTGGTTTAGTTTTACTTTATCTATAATACTTTTGTATCTTGGATATCAAAACAATCTAATGGGAATAGTTGGTTCAATTGCTGGAACTTACGCAATTCTGTTTCTTTCGCAGGTTTTACCATTCAAAAATTGGGCAAAAAGAATCGGTGATTGGAGTTATGGAGTTTATGTCTACTCTTCACCACTGCAAATTTGTCTTTTGTTCACACCTTTTGGCAGAACTAATTTTGGAGTTTATCTTTTAGTTAGTGTAGTTTTGAGCTTGTTCTGTGGTTATCTTTCATGGAATTTTTGGGAAAAACGATTCTTAAAAATATCCAAAAAAACTACTCCACCTAACGATCAAAGTATCAATGAAGGCACTATAATATCGCAATCTTCCGAGCCAATTGTCATAGATCAAAAAGAACCTCCCAAACCATCACAAATTTACGATAGTACCAAACCTGTGATTCAATCGCAATCAATTACTACAACTTTTTTGTAGACTAATTCCAAATCAAATAGTCCACCAAAAAATCCCCTCAATGGGAAATCGTTTTGGCTTAATCCAAATCTTAAATTCTAATGTTCAATTCTAATGTTCATTCGACGCATCTATCAAGCTTCCGATTAACCTTAGAGTATGAACGTAAACTTGATTTGCTCGACCTTTATAGTCATCAATTTCACCTTCATTAATATTTGTTAATACCGTCCTTTCGACATTTATATAACCAATCAATTTCGTTATGTTTGCTTTTAATTGAGTAGTATAACTTTTATACTCAAGACCGTCTAATATAATATTAAGTTGTTCAATAATTGCTGTATAAACCTCGTATTGCTGTGATAGCGCCAGTGATTCCATCTTGTCAACTTTAGTGTCTATTAATCGCAATAACCCTCCTAACCTTTCCATGGAATTAGATGGTGCTTCTCTACTATTACGTAATCCACTAATTAATTCGGGATTCCATAGATTTTGTATTCCTAATGCGCTTTCTGGGACTGATAATGTATTTTCTAGGTTTTGGTTCGTTGATTCGAGTGTTGTGTTATTCATATTGCATATTTCTTTGACTTTCTAAGTTATTGTAGCACTATTAATCAGCTTTGGCAAGTCGATAGTATATTCTTTACTTTTGATAGATAATTTCTGCTTTACAATCACTTGATTTGACTAGTCTAATATCTGCCAGTGGAACATAAATCAGATCACTATTATTGGGAACAGCTTTCCTGCCTGCAGTCACTGACAAGTCACCTCTGTCTCTGACAACCCAATAACTTTGTTGACCAATTCTGGTGGAGTTTAATCGCTGATAACAGTTATTACTGTAGCTACCACTGGATAGTTTGACTTTGACTAATGTAGCTGCGATTCCAGTTGTGTATTTTTGTGGAGGTGTTGACTTAGTTGATACATTATTAACTTTTTCAAAAACAGATTTGTTAATAGGCTTTTGTCTTTCTATATATTTCAAATAAGATAATGGAAAATTGTCAATCGGT
>JAYUKQ010000129.1:0-1920 GCA_043764315.1 bacterium
TTGTAAGCCATGTAGAAAAAGTAATTTAGTTCAAAATAGAAAATTAGATAAAGTTATATTGATTAATCAAAAATCAAAATTAGTAACTTTCCAAAAAATTAAACTTAAAGCGTCCTTTAGTTCTACTTTTGAATCTAAAGACTTTTTCTTCCTATGGTCAATGAACTTAATATTTAACTTAATTAGTGTAACATATATAGCGTTGGTTTAAGTTAACTTTTGAGATTAATGTGTATTGTTTTGTTTTGGTTTTGTAAGCTATTGTGACGGATATTGGTTTGGTTGAGTTTTGAGCAGATTTGGAGTTTTTGGATCCCAAAACAAGTTTAGTGTGGCAAGTATAACTTGTATTTTTTGGTCTGTTAAGTTATGTTTTTCTTGTTGTTTCAGTTCCTAACTTTGACACTAACACCAAATGTTTAGTAAGTTAAGATAACATTTTACATATAATTATTTTAACAAAATGTCTGATCAAGAAACCTTTAATTTTTCAGAAATTGATAACTTACAAGATATCATTGTTGGCTTTTTGGTTGATTCCAATTTTTTTGCAACAGTTGATACAGCTTGGAGTTTTGTATTAAGTTTGACACAGTCTGAACAAAATACTTTGTTTGGTATGTTTGCAAGTTATTCCAGTGATTTGGGTTCAATCAAAGTGGTACTTTTGGATTTTGTTAGAAGTAGAATTGACTATAATTACTGGATGCAATTAGATAGATTAAGAGAAGCTGCCAACTTTATGCAGTGGTTTTAAACAAAAAAAATAAACCCTTATTATTGGGTTCGTAAATTAGGTTTTATTTCTAAACAAATCTTTAATACCTTCATTTCTAGTTTTTCTGTAATCTTCTACATCCTTCTTTGCTTGTCTATTTCTATCAACTGATTCTTGCGAGAATTGATTGGGATATTCTCTTTTTATTTCTTTCGCTTCTATTTGAGCTCTTTCTAAAGCTGAATTAAAGTGTATTATGTATTTAAGATTGAAAATATCATCTGATTCCGAATCTCTGATAGTTTCTGTAACAAATTTTGGTAATTTCATTTTTGGTTCTAAGAATTCGTGCAAAAATTGATTTGCGAACCAATTCTACTACACACACACACACAAACGTCAACACTTAATAATAATTAAAAAATAAACTCACATAATTTAACTTTTACCTATATTCACTATGATCAACATTCAAGATCTTATCTCCCAAACAGAAAATTACAAAATTAATCTAACTAATCGCAAAAAAGATCCTCAACTAGCTAGTCAAACTGTAGAAGTTTATCAAAACTGGAAAATATCACAATCAGAATTAGATTCTCTGCGTGCCAAAAAAAATCAATTCAATCAAGAAGTTGTTAATCTTCAGGGTGAAGCCAAAATGACAGCAATCGCTAACATGAAATCTGTTTCTGAAGACATCAAAACCTTGGAATCCAAAACCAAAGAAATTCGTGAAGAATACGAAACTTTACTCAAAAAAATTCCTTCTCTAACTTCTAGTTTTACGCCAGTTGGTCGTGATGACAACGACAATCCAGAAGTGCAAGTCTGGGGTTCCAAGCCAAGTTTCACTTTCACTCCTAAGCCTTATTGGGAATTACCAGTTTATACTCATTGCGTTCATCAAGAGGATGGAGTCAAAGCTATGGGAAGTCGTGGATTTTATCTTTCAGGTCAAATGGCTCACTTCCAAAAATGCCTTTTTGACTACGCTCTTGATATTATTATGTCCAAAGGTCTTGATCTAATGTATGTGCCACTAATGCTTAATTCCAAGGTTTTGACTGGAACTGGTCACTTGCCAGATTTTGACGGGCAGCAATACGAAGTTCCCTTTGATGAGAACAAAACTTGCTATCTAATTAGTTCTTCTGAACCGTCTGTAATGGGTTTTTTTATGGACAAAAATGTTGGTTATC
>JAYUKQ010000130.1:0-23413 GCA_043764315.1 bacterium
GTTCCTACTGGTTTATCAGCTTTGGAGTTCATGCCTTGTTGTGATGTTTTGTAGTAGAATAAGCCACCGACAATGACTACAAGTAGAAGACTAACACTAATATAGATTAACTTGTTTTTATTTTTATTTTTATTTTGCATGATTATTGAATTTTAGTTTGAAATTTTTTGGAATAAAAGCTTCTAATTGCGACAATTAACAAAATCAACAGTAAAGGTAAAATTACCAAATTGTAACCTCCACCAGTTCTAACCATATTTGCTGCAAGTGCTACTGCTTGAACAGGATTACCCGCTACAAAACTTGCCAACTCAACTGGATTATTAATCACAATAATTGGAGCAATTGAATAATCTGACTTCGCTTCTACGGTAACGCTAGAGTTAACAGAATTGTTGTTATCTGCATTGGCTTGGGCGGAATTATTATTAATATTAGAATTATAATTATTGTTGGTAATATTAATCTGATAACCAAAGATAACAATTTTTTGCTCGACTGGTAGAGAATGATTATTTTGATTGAGAATAGCTTTTTGTTTGATAAATGAAAGTGCATCCGCATCGAATCCAACGTAATCATAGCTGGAACTTGACGAACTTGAAGCTGGTATTAGAATGTCTCTGACAATGGCTTCGTTGTTAGTACCATCTGGGTCATTAGAAATAGTGATATTAGCTTTATTTTCAATTATTATTTGACTACCAACATTGACTTGTGAGACATGTAAACCACCAAATAACATAACCGCAATCATAATAAAGCTAATTTGTAATTGGAATAAGGTTTTTTGACTCATAATATTATATTTTTGTTTTGAATTGTGACGTATTTATTTTTTGTTTAAAATGCTTATTTTGCATTACACATACGTTAGTTTAGTTTTATTTTTTTAGACTGTCAAAATAGTTAGTTTGATAATCTTGTAATTGACATAAATATCAAATATATCACAATATATGATCATGCGAAACCATAAATTTGTTAATTCTCAAGCCAATTTGGAGCTATCATCTACAACTCCACCAGATACCAAAAAGGTAATTGAAACAAACACACAAGCAGATATTATTCTACCATCAACCAAATCAAATAATCCACCGAACTATAAAACTTCCAATGATTACAAAAATCAACAAGTTGCCTCAAAATACACTCACCTCAACGAACATCAAAATGTAGAAAATACAAAAATAGAATCGAACAATAAAAACAAAAGTCAAATCAAATTCACAGCTCACCAATCTTTTATAGATCCTGAATCTGAAAAATCAAAAGAAAATAATGAAGAGCGTGAAAAAAATCGCAAAACAATTCCAAGTTATGATTTTGCTAACAAAGCTAACCCAGAAAACAGCCTAGAAACTTTTTCTGAACAAAAGAAAGAACAGATCAAAGGCAAAATTCTCAAAAATAAGTTCTCTCAAAACAACTCGGCTTTAATAATATTAGTTATAGTTATAATCTGTTTGACTGGATTATGTGCTTTTACAACTTACCAAATCTACAAATACGAAAAGCTAACTACCGCAACCCAAAAATCTCAACAAATTGCTATCAACTTACATACTTGGTCAGGTTCTAATTTTGAAACTAGCTTTAATTCCAACCTGAATGATCAATTCCAAAAAGAAACCAAAGAAATTGATTTTGATTTTTTGGACAACAAAAAGGGTCAAGTTAACAGTTTTTTGAGTCGTGACGAAATCGATGGTGAGAACTACAATACAGGAATTATAATTTATTCAACTGAATTCGATAACAAGTTGGGACAAGAAGAATTCACTCAAAAAGTTCTCTCCAAAACTAATTCAGAGTATCTGTTAACTGATCAAAAAATTGCTTTTAGTGGAGATACTATCGCTTACAAACTAGCTAATAAAAACAAAAAATCTTATACCAACTTATATCCAGTCGTAACCGCCAAGAATTACTATGTAGTCAAAGTTATTAACCCAGGACAAGAATTACCACAACTAAATCAAAAAAATAAAATTGTAGAAGAACTTTTGAGTCAACTTAAATTAAAATAGTTAATGTTTGGTAATTAGTTATAATTAATACTCACAACCAAGCTATCCCTCTGAACTCCAAAGCTATCATCCTGAACTTGATTCAGGATCCAAAACTAAAAATAACTAGAAAAAAATTAAAAAACTTGCAAATACTATGACCAGCCCTGATACAACCAACAACTCCAGCGATACAACAGGTTTGACCATTGAAGAAGTCAGAAAAAATTGGAAATACCGTTTTTTTGAGGGATTTACTGGAACAAGTGCCATTCTGTTTATTTTCATCCTAGTGCTTTTGGCAGCGTACAATCCGACAGCTTTAGCTATATTTTTGATTGTGTATAGTTTTTTTATAGTTCTAAAATCAGCTCTGCACACGATCTATACTTTTTATACTTTTAATAATATATATCGCTGGGAAAAAATAGAGTGGTCAAAATTACTCAATCTAATGGGCAATAATTCAGAAGAAGCTATCAAATTAATGAACGCATATCAAGCCAAATATCCAGAAAAATTGAACTGGGATCATGAGTGGATTGAAATCAAAAAAGAATATCAAAAGAATCTTGAGACTCAATTACAATCACCTGCTGATTTGTTTCAAATTATTTTTATTCCAATTTACAATGAAAGCATTCAAGTTATGCTACAATCTATAGAAAGAATCTACAAATCTCAATATAGATTAGATAGAATTTGGCTTGTAATTGCTCGTGAAGAAAGAGCTGGGGTAGAGTTTAATAATAACCTCAAGTTGGCTGTACATACTCTGACATGGGCTAATGTTGTTGATCTTGATGAGAACCCTGATCTACCTGAACAAGACAAAAATAAACTTAATATTCTTTTGACTTCTCACCCTGCCGACTTGGAAGGTGAAATCAAAGGTAAAGGTTCTAATCTTGACTGGGCTGGTAGACAAGTAAGTCAATTCGCTTACAAAGCTAAACTAGATGAAGATAATACTTTGATTACAGTTTTGGATTGTGATTCTCGCCCTGGTAAAAACTTTTTTCAAATTCTATCATTTAGGTTCTGTACCACAGCTGACAGGCACAACGCTGGATTCCAACCAATTCCAGTTTTTACTAACAACTACTTTGACAGCACCCTACTCTCTTCACTTGTTGCCACTGGTACAACCCTATGGAATTTTGTACAGACTTCACTACCTGAAGAGATTCATCACTTTGCCAATTATTCTGTTTCACTCAAACTTCTTAGACAAACTAACTTTTGGGTCAAAGATCTTGTGTCTGAAGATAGCTTATTTTTTGACAAAAACTTCTGTGAATTAGAGGGAAAATATCGTTCTGTACCAACTTTTAGCTACTTTGAATCAGATGTTGTGGAATCAGATACTTTTGGTGAAGCTATTTTTAACCAGTACAGACAACTGCGTCGCTGGGCTTATGGCGGAGTTGAAGGTTTTAGCTTTTTGGGTAATCGATTATTCCTTCAATCTACTGGTTCAAAAATTGAAATTAGAAAAAAAATCATGATCATGTATCACGAATGGGTTGGTCATTTTTTTTGGTCGACAATGCCGTTTGTGTTTTGTTTTGTAATGTTTTTGCCAAGTATCTTCAATACTGGTTTTAATAATACGGTTACAGCTAGTAATTTGAGTTTTTTTTCACAGTGGTTTAGTTTGATTAGTTATTTCTTTTTGTTCACTAATGGCTTTGTAATTTTGCATTTTATCAGATCCAGATTGGAGCATCGAGATCAGAAGCTGAATTGGCATCACTACCTAGATATTATTTTACAAGTTACCATTTCACCAATGTTGTTTGCAGTTTGGTTTTTGCCACCAATTGAAGCACAGATTAGAGGAATTTTTGGTTGGTACTTAGGTTTTTGGGTTACTCCTAAGAAGTGATTGGTTTACAAAAAGCATAAAATGATTAATTTATAGTAATATAATTACTTGAATTCAAAATGAAATTTAGCGAACATATACTTACAGGTTATCACCTTACAGATAGGAAAGAGACACAAAGAGTGATTGGAGAAACTAAGAGACTTATAGAAAATTCTTTCAAGTAACAGCTGAAAGATTTTATCCAAATTTAGGAGAACCTTACAAAAAGCATTTTGGATTAGCTTTGTCTAATTGTAGATATGGACAAATATATCAGATCGGACAAGAAATAAGTACGATTGAATTAAATGAAGAAGTTAGCTATTCTATAAGTTATTTAGAAGGATTGATCAACTCTGAAATAGGCTCAAACAGATTAATTAATTACACTCTGAACAGTTTAATTACGCAATCAAATCCTTTAGAAAAAATAGCTTTAGTTCCAAAAAATGGTTTCGGTCATACAGGGCAAAACTTGTATTATAACCCATCACATTGGGCAGATTTCCCAAAAAATAACCCTGATACACCATTAGGTGACTGACATGATTGTGGTCATATGGCAGTAGCACAGTCAAATTCGGACTTTGGTTCAAAATATTTTTCACAAGATGAAGTATATGGATTAGATAAATTAAACACTGAGCAAAAAGCGGTTATAACTACTCCACCCAGTTCAACCAAAACTTTTTCAGATGGACATATATTAAGCAACGTAACTTTTAGACCATACTATTACAGTCAAGAGCGTAATATGTCTGATTCCGAGAGTGTGGTGCACATTGGAAATATTGTTTGTGAAGCAATAAAAATTACACCTGTCACATCATCAGAAGGAACTTTAGATTATAGATCAATATCAACTGCTGAGCTTGCTATTTTAATGCAACAAAAAATGTATGAAGCGTCCACTTCAATGATAGAATCTAATTTTTATACAAGAGGTGGAGCAAATGGAGGTAGGGGTAGATCATATTTAGATCCATTTTTTAATTTACCTTCAATCAAAAAGTTAGAGTTGTTAAAAGATAAATATACACAAGACAATGAAACTTATATATCTCATCACCAACATCGAAACACAATTAGAAACGCTGGACAAGTTTATGGTTATTATCTTAAAGCGACTGAATTATTAAATGTAACTCGGTCAGAAAAAGAAAAAGAACTACTAAGAGGTGTTATAAAGCAATCTGTTTATCTATTAACTGGAAAATTAAATGGAGCAACACCCAATTTATTTAACCAAGTGTACATACTTAATCAACAATCTCAACTAACTAACAACTAATAATATGTTACTTAACTATATCTTTGACTTTGACGGAACGTTAGCTGATACTTTTCCAGCTATATACGAATCTTGGAATCGTACTTGCCTTGAGTTCAAATTAGAAATACCCAGTGCAAACAAAATCAAAAGTATGATGGGCTGGCACTTGGTTACTATCGCCAAAGAAATTAGCCAACAACAAGATACGTCAGAAATTATCAAAAGCTATAAGAATAATTATTCGCAATTGACTGACCAAACTCAACTCTTTAACGGAATAAAAGATGTTTTGGAACAACTCAAAAAAGATAAAAAAACACTATTCGTAGTCAGCGCCAAGTCTAGTTTGGCTTTGAATCAAGCTATTGTGAACCTTAATTTGAGGGAATATTTTGAGGAAATAATAGGAGCTGAAGATGTCACCAGAGTCAAACCAGATCCTGAAGCCATAGACATAATATTGGACAAATATGGTTTAAATACAAGTGAGGCTGTTATGATTGGTGATGCTTTGGTTGATATTCAAATGGGTCAAAATGCTAAAGTCAAAACTTGCGTAGTCACTTGGGGTGCTTGCAGTCACGAACAAACTCAAAAATTTGGAGCAAATTGGACTATAGATCAGCCATATCAGATACTAAAAATCTAAAAACAATTATTTGACTTGCAAACTAAAGGTTAGTTTAATTAATCAATTATCCCAAAAAAACCATTAAACAAATCACCCAAGTTATGAAAAAAAAACTAGCCTTACAAGTCATAATCAAATTAATCGCTGTAGCTATAGGAATTATCAGCTCTCGTTGGCTCAATGAATATCTAAGCAGTGACCAAAGAAGTTTGTTCACAAGCGTCAGTGCAGTTGCTATATTCGTGGTTGGAATTATAGAATTTGGCTTACCTAGATTGATTCAAAAATACTTTACTAACATACACAACCAGCAGCAAATCGGTCACTATTGGAGTACAATGTGGCTACTTAGATTGTTTAGTTTGGTCTTGGCAATTCCAGTACTTTTGGTAAGTAATAGTCTTTTTAAGATTAACGATTTTTGGCTTTTGCTAAGTCTTTTTTTGACCCAATTCATTCTTATCAGCGACCAAAATTTTAGAGGTCTACTGGATGCCAAAGGTAAGGGTTTTGTTTTTTCTATTACTGATCTAGTTGGCAAATTAACTCTGATTACAGGACTGTATTTTTTGGTAGGTAGATTGTTGGAACAGTTTGGAGGTCAAACTGGTATTTGGACTTTTGTGTGGTCAGCTGGGATTGGTTACGGCTTGAGTCTATTATTAGATTGGTTTTTGACTCGAAAGATTGTTTGGTTCAAATCACCCAAATGGTCAATAATTAAAGATAATTACCAACAAATTGGACTATTGACTGTAGCTAGTCTTGTAGCAACTACATATGTGAGAACTGATGTTCTGTACCTCAATTGGTTTGGAGCTAGTGGAGACACACTTAATGGTTACGACAACGCCTTCAAACTCTATGAAGTTGCTACAGTTGCCCCTGGAGTCCTAATTCCAACAGTGGCTAGTCAACTCAAAAAACTTATAGATCAAGCCAAAACCACAATAGAAAAAAAGAAACTAATTCAAAAATACCTTATTCTTAGTGGATTTTTTGGTCTAGGTTGCACTTCAGCGGTGTGGATTCTGGGCAATCTCGGCTTGTGGTTAACCGGTGCTAGTTCTCGATATCCTTTGGCTTCTCAATATTTGCCAATTTTGGCTGTATCTTTATTATTCTTCCCAGGAGTTATTCTTGTTTCGAATCTTTTTATTTTTTTTGGTAGGGAAAAACTAGAAACTCAAAGTGTCATTGCTGTTGCTATATTTTCGGTAGTGACTTATTCTATATTGGTATCGAATTTCGGTGGTTTGGGCGCAAGCTGGGCAAATGTTAGTCTTTTGTGTTTTGATTTGTGTGCTAAACTGTTTCTTTTTTGGAAGTATATCTGGCAGAAGATTTAATTACAAATAGAGCCTATTATCTAGCACATAGGGTGTGAGACACAGATAATCCAATCTTCAAAGCCGTAAATAAAGATGGATACTAGAAAGAACAAATACTTGGTTTGAGAAAAGTAGAATACTAATTAACTTGCCCAGAATCCCTCGAGGTGTAACTGTTATTAAGATGCTTTTTGATCTAAAAACTAACTTAAAATTATTCTAATGAACAATCTAAAATACGCAATACTTCACGCTTTTTTTAAGTCCGACTGCAAAGGTGGTGGAGAAAAATTAGTTTTCGCACTTAGAGACCATTACAAAGCTGATCTTTACGCTGGTGGAGTTGACCTAGAGAATTGGGATCTTCGCAAACGTCCTAATGATTCTTTTGTTCAAGCTCTGTGGGACAAGAATTACGAATTCAAATGGCTACACCAAGACAGTACAGTACCAATCTGGGGTAAGATCAAGAGACAATTAGCTTTTTTGATGTCACCTATAGTCAAAGAATTAGAAAATTACGATGTGGTATTTTTTTCAGGCAACATTGCCCTAGCTCAAAGCAGGGTTCATAAGCCGTTCAAAGTCCTGTACTGTCATACGACTCCACGACCTTTTACCGATCAACTAGAGGCTAATTTACTCAAAAAAAACTTTTTGTTAATACCTTTTATTCGACTTTTTGCTCGATGGGTTGTTTGGCAATACACTCAAGACTGCAAACAGATGGACTTGCTTATAAGTAATTCTAGTAATATTCAAAATCGCCTCAAAACTTGGACAGGTTTGGATTCAACTGTAATTTATCCCGCTGTTAATACTAGTCGATTTCAGTATGAGTCAACAGGCGATTACTTTATAAGCTATGCACGACTCGAGGAAATCAAAAGAATTGAGCTAATTGTAGAAACTTTTGCCCAAATACCAGACCAAAAATTAGTTATCTGTTCAGCTGGACCACTTGCACCTTGGGTTCAAGACCAAATCAAAACTAGGAATTTGAGCAACATAACCTTTGAAGGTATGGTAACTGATGAGAGGCTAGCCAAACTTGTTGCTAATTGTAGGGCTGGTATATACATTCCAGTTAACGAAGACGCTGGAATTACCCAGATTGAAATCATGGCAGCTGGCAAACCTGTAATAGGTGTTGATGAAGGCGCTTTGCCTGATACTGTATTACACAACCAAACTGGTTTGATCATTTCTGCCAACCCTACACTAGATGATCTTCAAGTGGCAATTCAAAAATTAACTGTAGAAAAATCTTTGAGCATGAAACAAGCCTGCATCGACCAAGCCGCACTATTTGATCAATCTGTCTTTTTTACCAAAATGGACTCTGAAATTCAAAAGCTAATGAAAAGTAGGAATAATTAAAATTCAAAAGTCCAACTTTCTTCTAATTACAAGAGTAGAATCAAACATATTAACTTTTTTGACCGTAACTAATATTACAATCACAATTTGATTGATTGATTTAAATCAAGTATAAAAATATGTTCAAAAATAAAATATTACTAGGTTGTTTAATTTGTGTTATATTAGGTTTAACAGTATCCGCTGGAATTATTATCACTAACAACAAACCAAAACAAACACTTGAAGTTGCAAAACAAACTTTACCAACCCAATCAACCCAATCAACCCAATCAAAAAATAAAATTAGTAACAGTTCTCTTAGCAGTTCTATAAGTGTCGCTTATTCTAGTAATACCAAAAACGAAATACCAAAAAATGAAACTAAAGAGATTGATAGTGATGATGATTCAGTACAAACTGAAAAACCAAAAAAATCTTCCAACTCTAGCCTAATTAATCTAACAGAAAAAGACCAAGATAAAAGTATAAAACAAAGTTTCAATCTTGGATCCAAAAAAATTGAATTTTCTAGTCTACTCACTCCAGAAAAATCTATAATAAAAGGTGAAAAAAGTTTTAACCTCAAAATTTCCCAATTTACTGGAGCTGATCAGATCAGATTTGAATTAACCAGACCAGACAAAAGTATTAACTATTTTTATTGCACAAAAAGTGAAAATCAATGCGAGCAAAGTATCACTGGAGATATATCCAAACATAGTCTCTCATTAGTTATAGATTAAACTGCGTGATAAACAACAAAAAGTAATTTAGTATAAGTGTCATTTGCCCAAAAGATAATTTGATTCTAATCTAAGATTATGATCTTAAACCCACAACCTTACAAAGGAACTCGGGACCTTTATCCTGAAAATCTCCAAAAGCGTAATTATATATTTGAAGTCTGGCGAAAAACCCTAAAATCATTTGGTTATCAAGAATATGATACTAGTATACTCGAAAATGCCGATATTTATTTGATCAAAAGTGGTGAAGAATTGGGTTCCAAACAGCTATATTCTTTCGTTGATAAAGGTGATCGAAAGGTTGCACTTAGACCTGAAATGACACCTAGTCTGGCTCGTATTGTAGCTAACAAATTTGGTGAATTAAAGTTCCCGCTACGGTGGTTCTCAATCCCTAATTGTTTTCGCTATGAACGACCTCAAAAAGGTAGACTTAGAGAATTTTGGCAATTGAATGTTGACTTAGTTGGCAAATCTGCAGGTTTGGTTGATCTAGAAATTCTTTTTTTGGCAGGCAAATTAGTTTCAGCTTTTGGAGCGTCTCCAGATATGTTTCAAATCAGATTCAACCATAGACAAGTTTTAGACAATTGGCTTGTACAATATGAATTAATTCAATTCAAAGATTTGATTTATACGACTTTAGATGATTGGTTCAAGCTTACGTTAGAGCAAAACCAATCCAAACTAGCCAATCAATTGAACCCACAACAAATCGCAATAGTAGTTGATCTATGCAATAAGAATGGTCAACCTTGGCGAGATTATATAATTTTGGCACAACAGTTACCAGAAGTAAAATTAATTCTTGAAACCTTACCAACTATTGCTCCCGAGATTAACTTTGAGTTTACACCAACCATTATTCGTGGATTAGCTTACTACACTGGTTTGGTTTTTGAGGGTTTTAGCTTGAACAAAGAATCACCTAGAGCAATTTTTGGAGGTGGCCGCTACGATAATCTGTTAGATCTTTTTGGTAAAAAAGCAGAGGCTATCGGCTTTGGATTGGGAGAAGTTCCTTTTGGAGACTTTTTGGAAGATTGGAATCTGTACCCAAGTTTTGATCAAAGTCAAAAAACTGGAATTATACTTTTGGATTCAAACAACTTAGTCAAATTATACAAAGAAACAATTCTTGAACTGCAGTCTAAGCAAATTGAATTTGAGATTGACTATGACTTGGAGAGAAGCGAAAACAAACGATATGAATCTCTAAAGAAAAAAGGTTGTGATAATATTATAAAAATATAAAACAAGTACTATGAGTTAGCAAAAAGAGTGTACCAAATAAGACTCCAACAAAAAACCCTCTAAATTAATAAAGGGTTAATCAAAAAGTTAACTTGATAAATTGGTATCTTAGTTGGTGCCGGGGGTGGGACTCGAACCCACACTCTATCGCTAGAAGAGGATTTTAAGTCCTCCGTGTCTACCATTTCACCACCTCGGCTATTCTACTATAATTAATCAGTAGATTTGTTAACGCTTTTATTAGTGTTATTTTTTTTTTGGAACTTGTCAAACATTTTATTTTTTTGTAAATTTAATTTGGTTAATGCTAATTTGTGGTTGTTTATGACATAAATGATACAACTTGACAAAATAATCTAATCTTTTGTAACCTATCTGTATATTACAATAATTTTTTTGAAAAAGCTGATGATGCCAAGATCAAAAAACCAGTTACCAAAAAGCTACATCAAAACCAGTAGCTACGGAACTACCAATTACAAAAAACCAATTAGAACAAGTCATAATTCATTTTATACTCATTCTAATCAATTCGAAAGTTTAGCTTTGGCTAGTATATTCGTTTTTTCTGTGGTACTATCAATCGTAAGCTTAACACTCGTTTTTTTTCCACTACTACTTACACCTACAAGTATCGCCCAAGCTGATTCCATTAGTCAAAGTAGCCTAAAGATGATAACTGATTTTGGTAACTGTTCTAATTGCAATCAAATTAGGAATTAAATAGTTAATAAATAGACGTTAATTATAGTCTTAAGCTTGCCATATTTAATCTATTTTAAAATTTTAAAAAAATAATTGTTTTGAATTGTGTGAGTTAAGTATACCAACAAATGTACTAATATTAATTTTAATCTTTACAAAATAATTTCAATAAACTAAAAACTATCACTTACCATTAGTAGTTGATTCATTCAATTAAAAAACCCACTTAAAATAAATGAATTAGGTGGGTATTCTTTTATTGTATATTTGGGTAAAAATTTTTGATTTGAGATAATGTAACTATACTCCTTTCACTAAATACAATACTTGTAGATTCCTAACTCCAAAAAAGAACCTAAAAGAAAACCTCAAAGAACCCCAGTCAGCTTCACTGACAACCTCTTAACAAGAAGCAATTTGGTGTAAATTAGTTTTGAACTGTAATTAATGAAATGAGTTTATGTCTATTTTTGACTTGACTATTCTAATGGAACGGATATTCACTGTAATGATTTATTTTTTTACAAAATAATAGCAGGTATTACCCTGTACTTTTATTTTTTAAAATCAAAATTACTTGGAAGTATCTCTTTCAACATATTCATCTTCTAATGTGTTAATTATAACTCTTTCACCGATCTTAATAAAAGGTGGTACTCTAACAGTTATTCCAGTTTCAATTACAGCTTCTTTGAGAACGTTACTAACAGTATTACCTGAATTAATATCGTCAGTTTGAGTAACTACATACGATACTTTGAGAGGCAAATCTATAGCTACAGGATTATCATTATAATGTAAGGCTTCGACTATCAAACCTTCCTTCAAATAACCTTCTTTGCCACCAAGCATATCCATTGGCACTTCAATAGTTTCGTAAGTTTCATCAACCATAAAAGCAATTGTATCTGCATCCATATATAGGTAACTAGCTTTTTTTCGCTCAATGTCAGCTTCCGCAATTCTATCGCCAGAATTAAAAGTGTGGTTGTACACGTTATTGGTAATGCAATTGCGCAATTTACATTTTTTAACTGGTTTTAGTTTAGTAACTTTGGCAAAGTCACATTTGATAATGGCACAAGGAGCATCGTTAAATACTACTACAGTTCCTAATTTGATATCTGAAAAATCGAGCATAAATAAATAGGATGGATTGGAGTAAAATTGTTTTTAAAAATTAATATTAATTGGTTTAATCCTCGTTTAATCAAAAGTTGTTGTCAATTGACTATTAAATTAAAGATTAAGTTGTTGCAATTTAACTTATACTATAATGGTTTGTAACCATTTGAACTAACCATACCAAAAACAGTTCACGTTCAAAGTTTTTGTTTAATTAAAAGGATAATATTGTTTATTTATTCTAAAATCTGGAGCTCTGGTTCCTTCTACCCATGGATTAGGATCTTTGAACTGAAAATATACCACCGCTTTTAAGTTTGGGTACATAAAAGGATTCAATATTGCTTTTTGAGCTTTTTTAAGCCATGGTAGCTGATACTGTTCACCTCCAGCAACACCAAATTCTGCCAAATAAACATCTTTTCCATAACTAGCAACTCTTTTGTATCTGTCGTTAAAATGATCTTCAAAATTATATTTTTTACCGAGTACTTTTTGCTCATATTCTGGGTTACCAAAAGTACTAAGACCAATTATATCAACGTACTCCGAACCTGGATAATATTTTTCAAGACCTGCAACACCAACTGGTGACCACATAAAATCTACCAATTTAGTTTCTTTTTTGCATGTATCTACCCAGAATCTAAAAACATCTTTAAAACCTTCACTATCACCGTTAGCCCATGGGTACCTACTCCCAATCTGATCCATTTCGTGACCAATTCTAAATATAACTTTCTTATTAGTTTTGTTAACTATACTACAATAGTTTTGGATTATTTTTTGATATTTTGGAGTCTTCAAATTCGACAAAACGTAATTATTACGATCTTTTTGATCAATTGCCCAAGGTTCTATAGTGATTATTGGTAATCTTTTGCGTGCCAAAATACCTTCAAGTTCATTTTGAAACTGCGAAGTATCAACACTCCAAGCCAAAAATCTATTTTCAATTGTAATTTTTTTGAATTGTTCGAAAGTATTTTCTGGGTCAACAATACCAAAATAGACTTGTTTGTGAGGTGTAAATGGAGTAATAAGTGTATAAAAGACAAGACAAAAAGTTAAGACTGAAACCAAAATTATTGAAAAATCTATTAGTTTTATATTTTTAAAAAAGTGCATATATTATAAATTAAAAGTGAAAATAAAAATTTAGGCAACCCAAAAACCTAAGGCATGAAGCGTCAAAAATAGGAAGAATAATAGACTGGTTAGAATAATTACAGGAATCCTCAAATATTTGTTATCAGAAGATGATTCTGCTACAACAAACAAAAATGGAAATGATTGTAAAATATATCTATTGATTGAATTAGAATCCGACATCATAGGCAATATCAACATCACCCAGCAATAGAATATTTCGAATTTTCGATTCTTCTTCCACAACAATAAAGTTGCCAAAACTGCAAACACAAAAGGTAATGTGTAATAACTAATTTGTCTAAATGACTTATCATAAAAATGGAAATTAAAATGAAAGACTTCTTTTGAAAAATCAAAACTATCCCAATAAACATAATTATTTTCAACTAATCCAGATATATCTTTTAGAGTTTTAAATAGTGACGATATAGAAATTTCCCTACCATAAAATATTTTTTGAGACTCAAAGAACAAATTAAAATTACCAAATTCATATTTGAAGTAGGCAAAAGTTAATAGTGCCCCAAATCCGTATAATACAAAAGTTAAAGACTCGGTAATGTACTTTTTATTCCAAAAAATATCCAAAATTGGTTTACTAATATTCTCTTTGTAAGTATTAATGCTATATTTGATCCACATCAAAAACCCAAAAGGAATAGCTGTAATTCTAACAAATCCAAGTAAAAAACCCAAAAGTGCAGATTGTTTGATTTTTTTCTCATCTACCATCCTCCAAATGAATAAACAAAGTGGAATGAATAAGGTTTCAGTGTAATTAAGGTGAAAGAAAAAACTAGTAGGAAAAAGTAAGAAAAAAAGAATAATATAGTATTTTTGAGTATGGAATCTATAGTAACCATCTATAAAGTATTTGAGAGCAAAAATAAGCAAAAACCACAATATTATATTAACTAATACTCCACCATACCATATCATATCAATACTTGCTGGAAACCAATTAACAGAACACAATAACAATGAGAAACCTGGCAGAAAAGCCATATATTGAATAGAATACTTAGGTTCAGTAACGTGTTTTTTTTGATAACCATTGGTGCATATTGTTTGATAACTATTACCATCTTGAAGATAGAAAGCATACAAAATTGGATTAGGTTTATTACCAATTTGATTACTATACAAAGGTTTGACTGTATACAAACCACCAAGAAAAAGTAAAATTAATAACTTAAATACAATTGCTATTACAAAAATCTGTCTAATTTTAAAATGCATGATAGTTATCAATTATGTGAGTTAAAGAAAAAAATGTGAAGATTACAGAGATTAATAAACACACGAGGGTAAGTTTGTATTTGAACAAATACATTAGTTTTTGACGTTTATTCAAAAACCTAAAACTTTCAATTATAGTAAGGACGATACCAACCATAAGAGATATGACGTGACTAAACACAACAGCAAAAGCAAACCAGTAATAACCATATGCTTCACCTGCGTTAGAAGTACTTAGTATTGCCCACACATTAATTGCAACAATAACAAAATGTGGTACAAAAATAAACAAATTTAAACCTTTTACCTTTTCTCCCTTATCAGTTATTCCAAGCTTGTTCGATGATCTAGTTATAACTTGATATAGTCCTGTGATACAACCAAGCATAATCCAAGGGAATTGAAGAATTTGAAAAATGGCCGTGTCCCAGCTAACTTGCCAACTAAAAATTGGTCTAAGGTGTTGAAGTGCTCTAAGCCATATAACGTAACCAACGAATATAGATACTAATAACAAATAATGCCACAAAAAACCGTAACCTTCTACAGCTACAAGTGAATTTTGTGTTTTGAGAGCTAATATTGGCAAAAAATATGATAATAAAGTTACAAACGTTAAGCTAGGATACCACGATTGCCAAATCAAAAATTGTAGTTTGACTTTGAATGGAAGTGTCCAAAATAACCTTGGTGTAATATAGAATATAACTCTAATATTGATCAAAGCCCATTGATATTCTTGAAGCATACTATCAGCCAAACCCACTGCACCATAACCATGAGCTATTGCATTGCGAGCAAATGCACCCTTCCAACCTCTGGAGTTATACATCATTGTGGTGGTGTGATCTTCTGCAAACTCTGGAGCGATACCACCAATATCTTTCAGAGCGGTAACTCTGTGAGTGTAATGAGAACCAAACATCATTGGAGAGTAACCAACATTAGATCCTGACTGGATAGGTCCATGCGTGGTTGACTCCCAGTGACTTCTTGCAGTTACAGTCCAAGAATCTTCTGGATTAGCATCAATTATCGATGGAGCTGAAACATATCCAATTTCTGGATCAGCAAAATGCCTAACAATTTCTTTTAAATAATTTTTGTCTGGAGCGTGATCTGCATCAAATTGAGACACAAAATCATAGTTATTATAACCAAAATTATCATAAAAATAAGCAAAATTACCTTCTTTAGTTTTAGCTTTACGAGGAAAAGTGTCGTTGTGATATTCTGGAGCATCTAATCGGGTTGAAATATTTACTCCATTTTTTTTACACCACAATTGCATTTCTAAAGTTGGGTTTTCATCAGCAATCCAGATATCATATGGATACGGAAAATCTTGATTTAACATACAAGTTAGAGTTCTAATCAAAAGGTCTTCAGATTCAGAAGGAATTTTGGACACTATCATAGCACATTTGCAAGGTGGTATATCGTTAATAAGTTTGATTTCTTTTTGTCTTAAACTAAAGTAAAAAAAGTACAAACCTAGTATTGGTAACCAAAATACAGTTATGGTATTAAGCCAATACACCCAAACCAGCCTTGCTTCAGTCTTAGTAAACCACCACACAAAAAAATCTACTAGAATAAACAACCATATAACAAAAATAAAATAAGCTAAAATTTTTTGGTAATTAGTAAAAATTGAATGATATGTACTTTGATTAGAATTAGTTGGTGTATATCTTTCATGCTGGGAATCAAAAAACTCCATTTTGTTGGTATTACTAACAACTAGGTTGGTGTTGTTGGCTAATATGATGTTATTAACATTTGTCTTATTCAGATATATCATTGTAGATTAATTTTGGTGTTATTATGATGTTGTTTGATATTATTTTTTGTCTTTTGCAAAATCATTTTAGATAGAATTTTTAGTAAGTGGGTTAACAAAACCAAGTTTTAGTCCAAAAGAAATTTTCACTTTCACTATTCACTCAATCTTAAAAATAAATTTTTTTGAGTAAATTATTGTTAACACTATTAGCAAAAAATATATAAAGTGATAAATGATTTTGTAAATTAATCACTAATTATTTTCAATGTGTTCAAAAAATACTAACTATTCTGTTCTTGAATATTTTATTTTGATTAACAAAAAAACATTATTACTCTTAAATACAACAAGGTTTTGGTGTTTAGTCAATAGATAATACTTTAAGTTAAAATGTTAACCACATTGACAGATATAATTTTGTTATTAATTTTATTTGTTTCTAATTATTTATTTATTTTATGTTTACTAAAGGCTTTTTTGACTCTATATTATGATGTATGATAAACTGTCAAAACTAGTTAACAGCAAAAAACGAAATAGAAAAAACCTCTGACGCATATGAAAAATGTAATAATAAAAACACTAATTTTGGTACTGGTATTAATTCAACCTATAATTTGTATAAAAACTTTGACTGCAAATACAGTATACGATATTAATATTAACAGCAAAAAAACAATTAGACAAATAGAACCTCAAATGTATGGAATTAATGGCTTTGGCGCACTCGTTCTAGATTGGGGCAAAAATCCAAAGTACATGGAGAATCTAAGATTAATGAATCCAAAAAATATCAGATTTCATGATAATATTCAGACTGATGCTGTAACCAACTGGCGAGCTTTTGCATATGAAGACGGCAAAACATGGGCAAAATGGAAGCTAAATGACTTTGCTGAAATGATCAAATTGTGGCGAAAGAATGGTATTAATGCAGATATAACCATAACTATAGCTCATTTTCCCAAATGGATGAAAAAATATTCACCAACACACAATGGTAAAAAAAGTAACGTTGAATTACTACATCCGTCTGAATTTGATAATTACGCTAACTTTTTGGCTGATTTGGTCAAAATTCTCAATGTTGATCTAAAATTAGGAATTAATAAATTTGAAGTTGGTAATGAGCTTGATTCAATATATTCAGTTGCTTTGCAAGATGGTGGTTTTCCAAGAAAAATGAGTGAATTAGCTGTGATATACAACAAAGCTTCTAACAAAATGAAAGCTATGGATAACAATATCAACGTTGGTGGACCTTCTCTGACTAGAGCTGACAGATTCGATGGAATAAATGAATTTTTAGTTCAATTGAGAGTACTCAATAATAAAAATTTGAATTTTTTTAGTTATCATACATATGTTTCAGGTGATAACAGAACATCAGACGATTTCATTAACGAAAGAATAACTGGTAATATAAAATCATTCACACGCAAAATTAGGTCACTATTGGATTCTAATAATTTTGCAAATACACCTATTATTCTCAATGAATTTAATATAAGTTGGACAGATCAGACTGTTGACATTAGAATGACCAATCAAAAAGGAGCCGTATTTGATGCACTAGCTTATACAGAAGCCACCAAAGAAGGAATTGTTCAAATATCAAGCTGGGCTGACAAAGACAATATATATGGCAAGATGGACGATAATTACATTAGAAGACCTGGGTTAATTGTACTAAAAATGTTTAGTGACTTGGTAAAAGGAAGTATGATTCAATCATCTTACAATATTCCTAATTTTTCTGCATTATCTTACAAGTCCAACGATAAAACTGGAATTGTGTTAATAAACTCATCTAATTCGCCCATATCAATAAAACTAAATGGTTTTGATACTTCTTATAGTTCACTACTAAAGTATACCATTTCTAGAGATGGTAAGAATATGACCAGAGAAACCATCAGATATTCACCTCAAAGTATTTTTAATCTTGAATCTAATTCAGTTACAGTTCTAGAAAGTAGAGTCACATTACAAAAATAAATATGAACACACCTCACTAATATACTAAAGTTGTTATCATAAAATCATTTTACTAATTACAGTTCAAAACTAATTTACACCAAATTGCCTATTGTTAAGGGGCTGGCAGTGAAGCTGACTGGGGTTTACTTTGAGGTTTCTTTAGGAGCTGGGAATGTACAAGTATTGTATTTAGTGAAAGGAGTGTATAATCCAAAAGTGTCACCCTAAACTTGATTCAAGGTCTAAAAATTAAAAATACACCAGTTGTATGAGATTTTTATAGAATGGAAAATAATTTTCAAAACAAAAACAATGAAATAAACCCACTTGTAATGGGTTAAAAAATTGATTTGTGGTGCAACCGGCAGGATTCGAACCTGCGGCCTAAGGATTAGCTTACTCGCTACTGCTTTCGCAGCAATATTAATTTTTTAATTGACACTAAGTCAAAAACAATTGATCAATATTTTTGTAGTCTGGACTGTCTCTTCATCTTATTTCTATTGAAACTTAGATGTCTTGCGTACAGTCTCTGCACTCCTGATTACTCAAAAGCTCACGATTGGTATGTCTTCACAACAAGTCTCAAAAAAATGTTACTATTGTAATATTCTCAAAAACACAAATGATTTTTACAAAGCAAGTCACCATAAAGACGGTTTAGCATCTTATTGCAAGAATTGTTTTAACAAAAAATGCATGAAAAGGTGGGTACAAAGAAAAATAAAATGTGTTCAATTCGTTGGTTCAGAATGTACTGATTGCAAATTAACTCTTAAAAATTCTCATTACTCTGTTTTTGACTTTCACCACTTGGATAAAAATAAAAAAGATTTTGATTGGTCTAAGATGCGATTACAATCGTGGAATATAATATATAAAAAATTAACTAAATATATTTTACTATGTTCAAACTGTCATAGAATTAGACACTCTAAAGAAGATTTAACTTTTCCTGAACAGCAAGAATCCCAATAAAGATTTCTCATAAATTGGCTCCTATTGTTTGTTGAAGTCCTTTGCTCTATCCAACTGAGCTACGGTTGCTAAAAAATAATTGTCTGGCGAAGACAACTACAAAAAATATTAAGAGTTAACTAGGCTTTTTTGTCAAATAGATAATTTTACACTAAAAACAGGTTGTATTTCAATTGGGTATATAATCTAAAGTGAATAAGCATTTGCTAGTTAATTAGCTAATGAATCTATTCCAGCCCAGCCCTAATTTCTATTTTTTATTCGCAAATAACACTACCATCAATCAATTTATTAGCGCCAACTTTTTTAGCTCCAGATACATTGACTATTCCTTTAAAAGCAGGATTAAATGTAACACCAGCATAATCACGTGATTGGTAGCGATTACCAATTAACCCATTTCTACTTTTAAATTGAGCCTTTGAACCAGAAACTGCCACTTCTCCTATACCACTGGGACAATAACCTGGCTCCATTTCCATTTGAAAGTTTGAAGAAGGGGTTTGAAAGTGACAACCAACGGAACCATTTTTATTTTTAGTTTCGTACACAGGCAAACCATTCAACGTGGCACATTGTAACCTTGTATCAACAGTCGCACGGTTCATAACGTTCACAGCTAGTGTTTGTGGGTTTTGCGATGGCGAATAAATTTCATTAATTTGACTTTCTGATACTGGTAACATGCTGATTCCTGCTGCAAATAAATTTGATAATGACATAAATAATAAAAATTAGAAAGTAAAAAAATAGCTTTCAATCTACAAATTTTGTTGAAGAAGTCTTTTCTGTCAAAGGATTAACTTACACACTTTTCATCTCACCAAGAGCTTGGGTCAAATTAACTCAACTTGGATTAAAATAGGGTTTATTTTTTGCCATTACACTCTTGTCTAAATTCAAATAAACCAGCCCCAGCGTCAACTTTGAGAGATAAACCTTTTGGGACAACAACAGAAACAAAACCATTTGAATCAACTTTTGGTTCCTTGTCACTACCACCAACCTCAAAAGTCAGATCTACACCTTTTGCAGTAACTGTTGAACCGTTTGAGCAGTTGTTGCGACCTTGCAAAGTAAGACCATTTGGATTAGTTTGATTATTATATGTCAGAGCTCCTTCACCAGTTGTAGCATTAGCTCTCAACACACCAAGATCATATAAAGCTGTTTGAGTTCCCGCTTCATCACCTCTAAAAACTGTAAATTCTACTCTGGGAGCTTCTCTAAGTTGTGGATTATCTACTCTGGGAGTTGGAGTGCAACCAACTAGTAAAGCTAATGAAGGTTGTAAAATAAGATTAAAATTGAATTTCATAAAAATTAGTAAATTGCTTATAACTCACCCCAAATAGCTTTAATTGTCAAGAAACTTAGGTTTGTGCCGATCTAACCACTTAGCAGCTGGTATTTCTACCAAAATAAAGGTAATTTGAGCCACAATAATGGACAAAATTATAGTTATTAACCAAATAATATAGTAAGACTTAGTCGAACCAAATGAAATAACCAAAGAATTAAAAAAAAGTAATTTAAGTTTGGACAAAATCAAAATATGCCAAAAGTAAATACCAAGTGATAAAAGACCAAGCTGATTAAAAATATTTTTTTGAGGACGATATTCTGGATCAAACACTTCTTTGGTAGCAATAAAAAAGATAGTTACCAAACTAATTCCAAGTTTGTAATCCAAGTTCCAAAAACTCAAGAATTCTTTCCAAGGCAACATTAAAGCAATTACAACCAGTATGGCAGCGATTGAAACAATAGGTAGATTGAAAGGTTTAGACTTAGCTTTGGGTAAATGAGAAATAACCAAATAACTGGCAGTTCCAGTCCAAAATATTGGCAAAAATTCTACAAAACTTGAGACAACTTGAAGTGGAAAAGCTAAACTCAAACCCCAACTGAAACTAAGTATTGAAATCATAAAAACCGAAACAGAAAGTATTTTTGATTTTTGGATTGGTCTATAAAGCAGAAATAAAAAAGGACAAAAAAGATAAAACAACATTTCAATTCCAACAGTCCAAATAACCTGGTTAAATGGAAAAGAACCATCGTAACTCAAAGTAAAAATCTTGACTAATCGAGGAACATTATACTCAAAAGGTTCAAGAATATATCGAAAACCAACCAATAATGAAATTATACAAACTACATAATACAGAGGTATAAGTCGCTTGACTCTATTGAACCAAAAATTCAAAATTCCTCGAGTATCCAAGTTATATTTACCAGCAAGACACACTTTGGTCATAAGATACCCAGATAAGCAAAAGAAAAAAATAACAGCTTGAGTGCCACTGTTATTATAACCACCAAGTAACCAACCCCAATTTTGGTTTTGAAAAAATAGCTTAGGATGATCAAATTCTACGTGCTGACGAATCACCATAACAGCAGCTATGAATCTCAAAAACAAGAACCAATCAATTTTTAAATCTTTCAACATTACTTCAAAATACTTTCTCAAAGCGACTATTGTCAAGCAATATCATGTTAATCAATTTGGCAAGAAGTGATTTGTTTGTTTAGCTTCATAGAATATGAATACCACTCAACAGAATCGTAAAAATAATATTTTAGCATGGAAATCTAATCTTCGCTTGTTGATTTGCAATATTATATACCAAGCTATTTTTGTTAACCCAAAAGGTGTAGAAAGTGTAGAATTCGACTTAGATTCGACTTATATAGATAGACTTGTAAGTATATTGTATTCAGAACACGAAGACTATTTTGAATACAGTGAAAATGATAAGATCATAACTTACACACCAGAAGAAATAGAAAAAACTAAGGTTCAATTACAATATTTTATAGCGGATTACCAAAATTTGAAATCTCAATTAGAGCCATTTTTGAATAGTTGGAACAACACATTTGATATTATCAAAGCAATTCTCTTTTGCTTCATACTAGAATACAGACAAGTTATTCAAGATCAACAGGAGAATACATCAACAACAACAGCTCTTATTGCTAATTATATCCAGATTGCTGAAGATCTTACCGTGGCAGCCAATGTCAAATTAGTCCACGCAATTTTGGCCAAAATTGTTAATTAAACACCTCTCAATAAAGTTGAACTTAATATATCACCATTTGAATTTGTGATGTAACCAAATACAATAACTTCAAATTTTTTGAGTTTGGAATAAGCTTGAAGCCAAGCCAAATTACCTTCCGCATCTTTGCCAAAAGTTATATTAGAACTAACAACCCAAATTCTAAGGTTATAAAACGACAACAAATAGTCAACAAACTCTTGAGCCGTAAGTTCTGATAAGACTTTATCAAATTTGATTACATCAACATAGTTAATACCTAATTGATATATTTTTTTGACCCGAGTAGGGATATTGGTTAAAGTTTTGATAGTAAGTTTAGGATTGTTAAAAATCTTTGGATTCGGATACAAACAAATTGCCAAACTATCCAAGTTATGTATTCCAGCAAGTTTAGTAACTTCTGCCAAAAGTTTTTGATGACCAGCGTGAACTCCATCGAATTTTCCTAGACATATACACGTTCCAAGTTTAGATTTGGAATAGTTGGAGAGTAAGTAGGTAAGCATTATTCAATCTCCAATTTGGTCAGATCCAAAAGCTTATTTTCCATTTTTTTAAGTTCAGATTCAATATTTTTTTTGAGCGTAAAAGCCTCTTCCAAAAGCACCATACTTTCGGATAAGTTAACTGATTTGGTTTCTAATGACGTTTGAATTTGTTTTAATCGATTTATTTTTTGTTCCAAAGTTTGGCTAGTATTTTGACTCATAATTAGCTAAGATTGATCATGTGAATTGTTTTTGTCAAACCTAATTAACCTACTTGACAAGAAGTAACATAGCTGTAAATATTAATAGGTTAGTTTTTCAAGTGTTGTAGCACCAACCTTTCCCATTCCGAACAGGGTCTTGAAATGCAACTACGCTGAAGATACGCGACTGCAGAGTCATTGGAA